>CANJQE010000267.1 GCA_947476305.1 Legionellaceae bacterium | reverse complement strand
CTTATTAATAACAATATGGTTGTGCGATGTTTGGTTTTTTTAATAAAAAAGATGATCTAAAAGCAGGTTTACAGATAGTTAATCTTCTTGCTCTGGGTTTAGCAACCTATGATTGGTTTACTAATCCCCAAGCAAAAACGAGTGAACTAGGTATGGACATAGCAGTACATGCCTGGACTTATTTGACCCTTCAAGAAAATAGCGATGTTTTAGTACGATTTTTTGGCTCTGGAGCTAACATGTTCCGTAGTGGTGCGATTTATAATGGGGTTATGGCGGGTGTTAGTAGTACGCCTACTGCGCTCAATCTAGTTGATATGGGTTTGCATTTCTTGAATGCCATGGTACCGATTGTAACTGACTATGACGACGATAAAGTAGAAACTAAAACAGCAAAAATGAACTAGTTCCATACCAACCTCTTTGCAAGCGCAAAGAGGTTCTCCTCTCTTAATAAAATTTCTTTTAAATCCAACACTTCATTCATTTTGAGCTATAGTAAGAATAATAAGAATAAAACATAAGATTAAACAATCAAGGAACTATTATGATCAATATTCTGCTATCGCTTTTAGCAGTCACATCATTTGGTTTGTCTCCTTCCTCTCTACTCGCTGTTCAGGAAAAACTTCCTTCTCCTAGTGGCGTAGCAATCAGTGAAATTGCCTCTATTTATCCGCAAATAGATGTCGCTGGATTAAAAACAATGTTGCATGCACAAGCACCTAATTTGAGTGAAGCTGTGATTAATAAGGTAGCTACCGCTTTAAAATGCAGCATGGCACACAATATCATTCGTAATAATATTTTATCTGTAATTGATTATTCACTACCTTCTAATCAAAAAAGATTATGGATCTTTGATTTAGCAGGAAAAAAATTATTATTTAATACCTATGTATCTCATGGTATTAAATCAGGAACGTTCTTAACTAATAACTTTTCTAATAAGTACAACAGCAAGGCAAGTAGCATTGGCGTGTATAAAACCGATAAAGCTTATTATGGTAGGGAAGGGCTCTCTTTACGTTTAGAAGGTTTAGAACGAAGTTTTAATGATAATGCGATGAATCGTTCCATTGTAATGCACGGTGGATGGTATATGGATGAAGGGTTTATCCAAAGATACGGAAGACCAGGACGTAGTTGGGGTTGCCCTGCTATTCCCTTAACTTTATATCAACCGATTATTAATACTATAAAGGATAACTCTCTAATAGTGGTTTATTATCCTAGCGATGAATGGTTTGGTAAATCTAAATTTCTTACCTGTGATAAAAGTCAAACAGCCGAAAACAGCAATAATTTACCCCTTACCGTAGCGGATACTGAGCATCGAGATGATGTATTTTTTGCTCAAGTATCAAAAGGAGGCGAGGATAGACCAATTTTAGTAATGCCTGCTAGCCAATACGAAAAAGTTTTTCATGCTCAGGCCCCCTTAGGTCGTATGCTCAGAAGACAGATTGCTAAAGAGGAATATATTGCTTTAAATAACAGGGAATTAAGTCAAGTAATAAGTCAAAATAATAATGAAGGTATGCAGTCGATGTATTTTGTTATTCCTACTTTACACATGAAGCATGGCTATTATGAAACAGAAATGAAAATTGTGAATTTAGGAACAATTAAAAGTATTAACTCCACGCAAAATAGTGAAGGAAAAGTGAAAAGTTATACGGTTAGCTTTAATGGAAACGCCTCTGTTCGTTTACAATCGACTGATAGATTTATTCGTTGGTTGGGATTATAGTTAACGTCAATTCTGAATAAGGAGCGATTGGTGCTGTAGGCTATCGCTCAGCCCCAGCCTTGTGTTAAGAAGAGTTGTCATTTCTGAGGAGTCGGGAATCCATTCTTCGGCTGGCGGAGATATATAAGTTGCAAATGAATTCTATTTTAACCCGTTTGACAATTATTGTGTCAAATGAGATCATAAAACTCTTTTATTAGACTTTTTCTTGGTTGTTCATGTTCCAAAATAATTTGAACCGTACTTTGATCTACGTTTTGACTGCTAGTCATATTTTATTATTAACGATAAGTAATATTTTAGTGCAATATCCTTTTGAGTTATTCGGTTTTCATACCACTTGGGGTGCATTTACTTATCCGGCTATTTTTATCTTAACCGATCTTACAGTGCGTTTAGCTCAAGCACGCACCGCACGTGGAATTATTTTTCGCAGTATGATTCCTGCTTTGATTTTGTCTTATTTGATCGCCAGTTATCTTGAAAATCCTGAGAATGTGAACTTATGGAGTCTTCATATTATGCCTTTACGTATTGCTTTAGCTTGTTTTATAGCGTACGTAGTGGGGCAAATCTTAGATGTTTCAGTCTTTCAGCGTTATAGGAATAAGAGCTCTTGGTGGTTGGCTCCTATTCTTTCATCCAGCGTGGGTAATTTAGTGGATACTCTTTTATTTTTTGCGGTAGCTTTTTACCATTGCAGCAATCCCTTTTTAAGCCAGCACTGGATAGAGATTGCAAGTATTGATTTAGTATTCAAATTAACGATCAGTTGCTTTGCTTTTATTCCTATGTACGGCCTGATTTTAAACTTATTCAATACTAAATTTATTGAAAAGCCATATTTGGCGCAGGTTGAGAGAAGAGGATTATAAAAAATGTTCATATAGCCATCTATGCTGCGTTTTTTTATAATCCTCTTCTCTCAACCTGCACTCAAATCTGACTTTTCCCAATAGTTAGGACTATTAAACCTTATTCATCCTCTTCTTCGTCACTATCACCCTCATCACTATCATCATCATCTTCTTCTTCAGTATTGGGGTTATTTATTTCCTTAATGGCTTCGTCTGCTTCGCTACTGTCTTTAAAATGTGGCTTTAAAAGAGTAAACCAAGATTGGTTTAAACTTTTGTACTCCCAGATACAGGAATCTTTCGCTGCGAGCCATGGAGAGCCGAAGGCGCGGGCGAGTAGTCCCTGGTAGCCTTAGGGCCGGATGTTTTTCCGCAGGGAAAATATAAGGCCATACGAAAAGGCGTCAGTCATTGGGGAGCGTAGATTTTGAGGCCCGAAGGGG
>CANJQE010000266.1 GCA_947476305.1 Legionellaceae bacterium | reverse complement strand
CTCATCTTAAGCTCTATTATGAGTCTCTTATCAAGAGAGGAAAAGCCAAAATGGTGGCCCTGGTGGCCTTAATGCGAAAAATCATTATCATCGCAAATGCTAGATTAAAAAATGAACAAATTAAAATTGGAACAACATAGTTGATCCATACTGAGCTTCAATAATACATCGATCTAGATTGCTTCACTGCGTTTGCAAAGACGGACAAGTTCTTGATAATTACGCGCTAGGTGCTTTCTCCTAGAGAAAAATATTATCCAGAAATCCCGTTAACTTAACAAAGCAGTTCTATCAGTAGCCTCTGCTGCATCTATTTCCTCTAACTCGATGCCATCATCTTCATCTGGAGCAGGAAGTGCTTTTAATTTTGCTTCCAAAAGCTTAATGACATCTTCAGGAAGCTGAACTCCTGTTTCAGGAACATTAACTGGTTTACCGTTTAAGTACAACTTGCCATCAAGCACGTCTACTACTATCTGTTTATAATCTGCAGGTAGTTTATCTACTGGGGTAGCTTCGATAGGCACACCACAAAATACGGTCATTCCATCTGCGAGACGTATGCCAGTAAGCAGTGGTTTTTTGGACGAGTAGGTGTAAGAACCAATAGTTGCACAAGTACTCCAAATTAGCCGATAAACAAGATCTAAAGGAATACCTACGAGAATACCTACCCCTTGCCCAAGGATTCCCATGCTGACGCCAAGGATGTGCGCTAGGCTAATACTACAAAAAGCACTGATTAAACGCTCAGCAATAGCTGGAGCAAATAAAGCAACACCGGCGGGGCCTGCAGAACCAAAAACTAATAAAGTACTTCCAATTAAAGCAGTGAATTTTGTTTTAGTTGATAAGGCATTTGTGGAGTTGCTTATCACACCCCCACTTATAAACCCGATAGTAGCTCCCGTGTAAGAACCAGCAGCTCCAAACATCTTTTGAGTAATGTTAGTGATAGGATAATTGGCGTAAGGATCTTGCGAGAGTTTGCTAATAGTTCTTTTGCGTA
This sequence comes from Legionellaceae bacterium, assembly GCA_947476305.1. Classification (GTDB taxonomy): domain Bacteria; phylum Pseudomonadota; class Gammaproteobacteria; order Legionellales; family Legionellaceae; genus Legionella. Next base: position 2,068 of record CANJQE010000266.1, on the reverse strand, counting down.
AAAAATCTTGAAAAGCACTCCATTCTGTTTCTGATATATTTTTAAGGCCGGCTTTTCTTAGGGCAGTATTTGCATCATCTAATGCTGATATGGAGGACATAGTTATTCTTTTTGCTGCCAGTATACAAACTTCCTCGTCCTCTTCATCGAGATAATTTTGAGCAGTAATCCCTAAATCCTCTTCAACGAGATCAAATAATACAGATTTTCCTTTTGGGTTTCGTATTTTATAGGTTTCCGCTATTTGATGTTTAACATACAAAACAGCTGCTAGCATTACACGAGATGCGGTGATACTTGCTTGGAGTTCTCCCGTCGTTGTAATTTCTTCTTCCTTAAAGGTATTAGGCTTTAAGATCGTGCGAATCTTTTCTAAAAACTCAATTTGTGCTTTTCTCGATTTGACATCCGTACCGCCTAAAAAAAGGGGTCTACCAAAAAGTGAAGGGGGTGTATTCAGATCAATATCTTTTGCTTTTTCATATTTTGCACGGAGAAAATCTAAGTTTATTAGCGTATTGGGGGCAAGAATAAAGCGCATGTAGACCTCCTGTCTGAATTAAATTGCTCTTTAAGAACTTTTTATATTACTTAGTCATTGATTAAATGCAATCATATTTGATTATTTTTTACTAAATTGTTGCAATTATATTTCTCAAATTATTTTATTTATCATTTAAGATATTGAAATGATGCTTTTTTTTAGGATTATGCTACTTTAAGTAAATGCCGAGAATCATTTCATGATATACAAAGCTAAAATAATTAACGCCTTATGATTTTGTTTTTTATTGTGGAAAAAAATGAAGATGCCTGAATTAGTAAATACTGAAAAAGAGTAAATAATATGAACAAATTAGGTGTTTATTTTTCACTATTGCGTATATCGCATTGGAGTAAAGCAGTCTTTGTTCTATTTGGTTTTTTTTATACACCTCTGCGTGGTTATTTTGTTCCTGCTTTACTTGCAGCCTTGGCTTTTTGTCTTATCTCGAGTGCGGTTTATATTTATAATGATATTCAAGATAGAACAGAAGATAGTCTCCATCCCCACAAAAAAAAGCGTCCTTTAGCAAGCGAAAATGTGTCATTACCGGAAGCTGTGGTTTTATTGTTTTTATTATTATTGGTTGGATTAGTTCTTGGTTGGCTTATATCAAAACAATTGGCTATTATCCTAACCGTTTATTTATTGGTTAATTTAGCTTATAACCAAGTGCTGAAATTAATTCCTATTTTAGATGTTCTCTGTATTGCTGTGGGTTTTATGTTGCGTGTTTTGGCTGGAACTATAGGGATTGGCTTAGCGCTTTCTATATGGTTAACGGTTGCCGCTACTTTACTCAGTTTATTTATCGCGTTGAATAAAAGACGTTTAGAAATGCAATTAGGATTAAAACACTCTACACGCAAAGTACTGAAAAAGTATCATCCTTTACTCTTGCAACGGTTAATATTAGGTACAGGTATGGCCTGCTTTTTGGTTTATCTTTTTTATATCATTTATGCACGAAATCAATCCTTTTATTTTATATTAACCTTGCCTTTCGCTGCATTTGCTTTGTGGCGTTTTTCATGGCTTTCAACCCAAGATGTAGAGAATGATGATCCAGTAGACGTCTTCATTAGTGATAGATTATCGCGGGTTAATCTTTGGTGTTTCGCTGTCTTGACCTTTATGGCTTTAACGCACTGAAATTAGGCTTCATTGCATAGGTTAACGTGATTTCGGGATAGAAACAGAAGGGATCATTATTTTTACTGTACTGGGCTCATCAAGGCCGCATTAAATGTAGGCTGGTGCTAAGCGTAGCGCAGCAACCTCAATCCCGTGGGCGGGTTCTTATCCAGAGTTGACGTTAACGTACATGACAGTGAAGTAATGCCTGTATTAAGAACACATTGGAACGTGGTAGAGATTATAAAAAAACAGTAGGTTTTCAATCGCTGCGAGCCATGGAGAGCCGAAGGCGCGGGCGAGTAGTCCCTGGTAGCCTTAGGGCCGGATGTTTTTCCGCAGGGAAAATATAAGGCCATACGAAAAGGCGTCAGTCATTGGGGAGCGTAG
>CANJQE010000265.1 GCA_947476305.1 Legionellaceae bacterium | reverse complement strand
GTAGATTTTGAGGCCCGAAGGGGGATCAAAATCAAGGGGGACCAGGACGGCCAGGGCCGCCGGAGGCATACTTGTCGCCTGTTTTTGTCCCTGCCGGGGACTTGGATGTCCCGGCAGGTTTCTCAAAAACAGGCGACACGCTGCTAATTTATTTTGTGATTATTATTTGTTTCTATTGTATTAAAATTGGATATAGATTATATTGTTAAAATTAGACTTATAAGTTTATAATGGATTATACCTAAATAATTAACATGGATGATTTACACCCTTTAATTATTAATCTGGTAGCCAAAATGCCTATTCCAACTCGTGCACAAATTAGCGTTGAATTACAATCATTTACAGAACATTCAAATGTTGAAGCAAAACAAGTAGCCTTACAGGTTTTGCAGAGTTTGGATAGCTTAGCACAGCAACAACTTCCGGAAGCTGAAATAACTGCTTTCGCAGACGAGTTGGTGACCAGTAGCGCAAATCAAGTTACTACATTCAATACTATTCAGGTTGGTGCACTTTCCTTTCACAAAGCTCTATACCATGTTTTTCTTTATATCGCGTATCATCATCCACGCAATGATAAAACAGAGGCTGGCATTGCTTTAGATTTAATTTCTCGTGAACCTATTGCTGAAGAAAATCTGTTCATTTCCTTTGATCAACGTCTTTGGGATGCTCCAAATTTAATGACTTGGTTCAAAACCTGTGGCGAATTTAAAAATCCTGCCAACAAAGAGCTTTTTTCTGAGCAAGAAACTAAATGGATCAAAACTATTGCATTAGCCCAAGCGATCGTTAAATTAAGCTCGAATGAAGAAAATCTAATTCTTGAAGGCTTTAAATATTTGTCAGCTCACCCTGAGCAACTCACCGTAGAAATTATTCCTACCTTGATTGGGTTTTTGCATTATCAAAATGCAGAAATCCTAATGTTTACAATGAATGCGCTCAAGCATTTAGCCCAAAATAAGATTGAGAGTTTTGAGGTATTTCGAGAAAGGGGAGGAATGACTTTATTGCTAACTCTATTAGCCCATCATAATGAAGACATTGTAGTTAAGGCAACTACTCTATTAAGCATATTAACCAAAGGTAATACCGCAAACCAAAATGCTATTAATAAACGAGGAGAGCTAGCTCTTCTAAGCTCTCTCCTTTCTCATAAGGATGGAACCATTGTATTCAACATAGTGACTATATTGGGTTATTTAGTTGCCAATAATTCCGTGCTTACTAGTTTAGATAGAATGCTTCCTCAACTATTGATCCTCCTTGTACGTCCAGATGAAGACATTATCTGGAATACTACATTCTTATTTAGGTGTTTATCCGAGAATAACTCAGTGAACCGTAATCTCATTCGAGAAAACGGAGGGATTTTTCGATTACTGAATCTTCTTTCTCTTCAAAATCACAATGTGCTAAATAATGTAATTCGCGCATTGGGTTCCTTAGCTTTGGATAATAGTACCCATCAAAATGCCATGCGCGAAGCGGGCGGAATCCGGCGATTAGTGCCTTTTCTTGCACATCAAAATAAACATATTTTATTTAATACCTTTCGCGCATTGGCTTTATTAGCTCGAGATAATAGGACAAACCAAAATGCCATCCGCGAAGCAGGGGCAATTCCTTTGTTACTAAGATATTTAAATTCCAGCACTTCACAAAATATTATGGACGAAGTAGAAAAATGCTACAGAAATTTATGTAAAAATAATCGGGCCAATCAAGAAGCTTTTCGGGATGCGGGTGCGGTATCTGCCTTTGTTTTACTTCTAGATAATCATAAAGATCGGAGATATTTTTATAGTAATCCATTTTGGTGGTTCTGCGTTGAAAGTTTAGAGCAATTGATAACTTCCGAACTAGTTTTAAACATGGCGAATGCAACACTTCATTTGGTTCAAGATGCGCCTAATCAGACCCAGTTTGTTTATGATGGTCTATCATTATTAACTCACAATTGCGTGAATCTAAGAAATTTTGGTCGCAGACTGTTAAATAACATCAGTCTTGATAGATCAGCAAGACAAGAAAATTATCCAGAACTTTTAAACGATATAAATTTTGAGGGATTTATGCAGTCCTTGCTACAAAAAATAATTGAAAAATCAAAATATCTAAGTAATTTAAATTCTCGTACTTATAAAAAAGAAAAATTAGAGCATTATGTTACCCTCATCCACTCGCTGATGACGGCTAAAAAAAATCTTTTATCTGGAGGCACGGAAGAAGAATTTAAACAATTGTGCACTCAAGCTCTAGCAACAGCAAAACTGCATATTTTAGCTAATCCAAATAACAGGGCTCAAGGGTTTTTCCGACCTCAAGAACCTTTTGGGCAGAAGCTAGAGAGGATGGAAGAGGCATTTCTGGCATTAGCAAGCAGTGCTCAATTGATTGAGCAAATGTAGCCTGGTTGCTTGCAACCGGGAAGGGGGCGCACGAACAATATCCCTGGTTGCAAGCAACCAGGCTACATTTGCTTTGGATCCCCTATCCTTTATACTCATGAAATGAAATGATGCATTAAAGGATCTTATGTTAGTTTCGCCTACTGAGTTACATTATTTTAATGAGCAGTGTTTTACTTTAAATTTTTCGCGAGCGGCTGAGCGTTTAGGTATTAGCCAGCCTTCCTTGAGTCAAGCCATAAAAAGATTAGAGCAATTCATTGGTACCCCTTTGTTTTTACGGGTGAAAACCGGCGTTAAATTAACAAAGGCAGGTTGCCAACTACATAAACATACTAATGATTTGCTTACTTTATGGGGGCGGGTGAAAGCAGAAAGTTTGGCTTCTTGTCATGAGGTGCAAGGGACTCTCTCCTTGGGCTGTCATCCGACTATTGCACGGCATGTTTTACCCTCTTTATTACCTGATTTTGTAGCGCAATATCCTCATTTAGAAATTTCTTTGGTACATGATATATCGCGTAAAATTTAGGAGGGGGTGATTAATTTAGCGATTGATATTGGAATAGTGGTAAACCCTGTTCGTCATCCAGGGATTATCTTAAAAAAACTCTATGATGATGAAGTAGCTTTTTGGCAAGCCGAACATTATCAATGGTCCTTTGTTGACGGTGGAACAATCATTTGTGATCCCGCATTAATGCAGACTCAAG
>CANJQE010000264.1 GCA_947476305.1 Legionellaceae bacterium | reverse complement strand
GCAATTAGTACTGTTGAGAATGAGTTAAATAATAGGCCAAGAAAGTGTTTAAACTATAAAAGTCCTATTGAAATTTTTAACACAAACTAGAGGCGGCAAAGTTGCGATAACTAGTTGGATCCGCCCTTCATTACCTATATACTGAGAATTATCCCTTTGAGGCTCAACTGGTTCATGTTTAGCTATCAAACGTGTCTCAGGCTGATGTGGGATTAATAGGCGGAAAAACTCTTGAGAAAGCGTCTCTAATGGGCCAAGAGATTTTTCCGTAATACTTTTTACTATCCATTCTTTATCACCAGTGCTATCCAAAGTAACTAGAGCTGTTTGATTGGTTTGACGAACTCTAGCTGATCCAAAAAAAGACTGTTTGAAATGAGGGGCCTCTTCTTTAAGCTGCATGCTCTAATCCACACTAGTGTTTTATATATTATAGTAACAATCAATATATTTGTATAAGTTTTATTCTATTTGGATGGGCTTACATTGCCTTATCACTTGTTCTAACAAAGCAATTCTTGTTTCTCTAGAGCCTGTAATTTCCACAACTAAAGGAGCCTCTTCCACTGGCATCACTTGTTTTAAATCCTCTCTATATAATTTTTTAAAGGCTCCATCTACCCATACTCGATAAAAATCTCCTGTTGGGCGATGACCATCATCTTCTAAATTAATGGGATACTCTTCTGTTATCGGTACAAAAACGATTAAATCCAAATGAGTCAGAGCTGATTTTATACGTGGGTATAAGGATTCAACATAGCTTTTATCAATATTAGATTGTGCATTCACGGCTGAATAATCAGAATAAGGAATATAATCTGAAGGCGGTCTATCAAAAATGACACAATCACCAGGCTTATATTTTTTTATTTGTTTGAGACAATGATTTAATTGTAATTCTATATGTTCAATACGCTGATCATCACCAAATAAAATTTCATGCTCATGCATAATTGCGCGATAAGGTTCATTTTCAAATGCATAATGAGGATTTTTATTGAGAAAATCACGGACAAAAGTTGATTTCCCTTGTGAATGAGTGCCGGAAATAGCAATTCGCATTATTAGCCTCCAATAAGTCGTCCCTTTATTATAGATCAATATAGTTTTTCTACTCCTTGCGCTCCTCCTATACCCCCACTATGATAAATAATTAGGAATTAGGAATTAGGAATTAGGAATTAGGAATTAGGAATTATCTATTTAAAAGGAAATTTAATGAAAAAAAGCATTCTCTTGGCTATTGTCTTAGAAACACTATTTCCCCTTTCTCATGCTTGCACCACATTGTTCTGGAATGATAATAGTCAAGCCAAAGTCGTTGCGCGAACCGTAGACTTGTTTACACCGGATTTGCCTACCCTTATTGTCTATCCTAGAGGTATTGAGCGTCAGGGTGAGGCCGGATCTAACTCATTAAAATGGAAGTCACAATACGGCTCTGTAGTAGTTAGTGAATTCCAAACCTCTGCCGTTTCAGATGGAATTAACGAGCATGGTTTAGCTGCGCATCTTTTGTATTTAACTGGTTCTTCCTATGAACAAAGAGACGAAAAAATTCCAGCATTATCTAATACCTTATGGGCACAATATATCTTAGATAATTATAAAACTGTAGATGAAGTAATAAAGGCAACTGATAGTTTTCAAATAACAGAAACAATTGTTTATAACAAAAAATGGCCTCTTCATCTTAGTGTACAAGACTCTAGTGGTGATGCTGCTGTAATTGAATTTATCGATGGAAAGAAAATCATTTATCATGGCCCTCAATATACTGTAATGACTAATGAGCCTGCCTATAAAATTCAATTAGAAAACCTTAAACGTTATAAGTCTTTTGGTGGCAAACTATCTTTGCCAGGGGATAGTGATCCTTTAAGTCGTTTTGTTCGCGTGGCAACTTATCTCAAGACCTTGCCAAGTCCTAAAGACCTAAGAGATGCTTTAGCGGGCATCCTATCAGTAATACGAACTGCTATGGTTCCTTTTGGCGCTGTTGATACTTCAGGAAATGAAACAGAAGATGCCTGGGCTACTCGCTGGGTTTCAGTGGCAGATTTAACTAATAAAACATATTATTTCAATTCGACTACTACCCCAAATATCATCTGGCTTGAGCTTAATAAACTAGATTTTAGTGCAGGAAAACCTGTTTTATCAATTGATCCTAATAATATGAGTTTGGTTGGTGATGTAAAGAATTTAATGCACTAGCTTGTGATCTCAATTTAGAAGGACAACAAGTGTTGGCTGGGCTCTAAAGAAAGGTCAGGTCAAGCCCCATAGCCGTCGTTGCGAGCCTAGGCAAAACAATCCAGACGATTTATCAGTTGGTATAGTGCTCATTTTGAGTTAAGAGCATCACATAAACTAGGCTTGGATTGCTTCACTTCGTTCGCAACGACGAGTGTTTTAGAAAAACTATTAGCTTGACGACTATGGGGCAAAATGCCCCAACTCAATCTTGCGTCTATTTTTTTATCCATTGATATTAATAGCTATGATCGTTCCTTTTTTTCATGCTCAATTAACCACTTCTTTCTACTTAAGCCACCGCCATAACCACCTAATTCACCATTTTCATTAATAACACGATGACAGGGAATAATCAGAGCAAGTTGATTTCTGCCATTTGCATTTGCTACGGCACGAAACGCTTTATCATTACCTATGGCTTTGGCAATATCTAAATATGAACGTGTTTCGCCCACAGGAATAGCTAACAATATGTCCCATACTGCCTTTTGAAAGACGGAACCTAATAGATAACAAGGTGTTTTAAATATAAATGAGTTGCCATTAAAATAATCATGGAGTTCATGTTCGATTTGATCTGTTATAGAAGTTCGACCTGGAATAATGCCTACTTTCAGCTGTTTTCTTAAACGTTCTATTTCCTTTTCTAAACCTCGACGATCAATGAATTCCAGTAAATAGAGATGAGACTTATCGACAATAGCAAGCATTGGTCCAAGTTGAGTATCATATAATGCCACTACTTTTTCGGACAATAAAATTTAGTATTTAATTCCTAAACAGTTAAAATAAGTCATAACATTTAGGAAGCCTTATTAATGAGTAAAAAACAAAAGACGTATACAGCTGAGTTTAAAACTAAAATAGTTTTAGAG
>CANJQE010000263.1 GCA_947476305.1 Legionellaceae bacterium | reverse complement strand
TGTTAATTTTAATGAAGAGTATATGGATGAGGATGATTTGATTAAACTATCTACGGCCATATCATATCTTTTAGGCAATTCAAACATAGATCCTGTATCTGGGATGTATTATGCGACTTTTACCGTGAAGCATAATGATGCTCTTCAGAGAAGCCCCAGTTTGTTAAGAGCTTATGAGGATTTTAAAATGCATACTGATGGTGCATATCTGAAAGAGGTGCCTGATTGGATTTTTTTTATGAAAATGGAAGAAGTTGGAGCTATAGGAGGGGAATCTAAATTACTTCATATTGATGATTGGGGCGATTTTGATCATTTTTATAATCATCCTATTAATAAAAATAAAATTAAATTTTTTGCTAACCCTGATTCAAACAAAACTATTGATAGACATACTAATCATGAAGAAAATAATATTGTATACGCGTCAGTGTTAAATATTGAAAATAATTACAAATCAATAAGGTTTGTAGATAGATTTACGCTCCCGGAAAATTTGGAGGAGGCTGAGTTTATATTGGAATTACAAAATTCTCTAGAAAATTGTAATAATATTATACATATTCATATACCAGTGGGAAGTCTTTTAGTGGTTAACAACCATTATTGGTTGCATGGACGAAATAAATTTCAACAGAATACTACATTAAGTAGAAAATTAATGCGTCAAAGAGGGAAATTAAGTAAAGATATTTTGAGGAAAGTAGATATAGATGAATAATTTCCATTCCTGGTGGAGGGAAAAATTAAATGAGTAAGATTCTCTTCAAATCAGTATCTTTAGTTTCTTTGATGACGTTTATTTCGCGCGTTTTAGGATTTGGTCGAGATCTTTTGGCTGCACAAATATTTGGGGTCAGTGCTAGTGTAGATGCGTTCTATATTGCGTTTAAAATCCCCAATTTTATGCGAAATTTATTTGCTGAGGGAGCGTTTTCGCAAGCCTTTGTTCCAGTACTATCAGATTTTAGACAAAATAAAAAAAACGATGAAATTAGGACTTTCATTCAGTGTATGGCCGCATCTCTTATCGTTATTTTGCTAATTGTTACAATTCTTGGGGTTCTAGGATCACCCTATTTGATAAGTCTTTTTGCACCTGGATTAGAGCCATATAGTTTTGGGCTAGCTAGTGGAATGTTGCGAATTACCTTTCCTTATTTAATGTTAATATCTCTTTCTGCCTTTGTTGGTTCTGTTTTAAATTGCTATGGAATATTTGCTGTTCCAGCACTCACCCCTGCATTATTGAATATATGTCTTATTGCTACAGCATATGGTTTTTCCCATTTAACTACTCCTGTAGAATCACAAGCGTGGGGAGTGCTCATTGCTGGTTTTGTTCAACTTTTTTTTCAGATACCATTTTTGAATCGTATAGGAATTTTAGTTATTCCCAAGTTTCGAGGGCATAATGAAGGTGTTAAACGCGTTTTAAAATTAATAATTCCCGCTCTTTTTGGTTCTTCATTTGCACAAATTAGTATTTTATTGAATACAATTTTAGCCTCATTTTTAATAACAGGTAGCATAACTTGGCTATATTATTCAGAGAGATTGGCCTATTTTCCTCTTGGAGTATTTGGAGTTGCCTTGGCGACTGTTGCTTTACCTCAATTATCACGTCAACATGCAGCGGGATCTACAGAGGGTTTTTCTAGTGTATTAGATTGGGGTTTGCGATGTAATTTATTAATCGGTATTCCTGCTGCTATAACAATGTTAATGCTCTCAGGTCCATTAGTTATTTGTTTATTTTATTATGGTAAGTTTACCATTCATGATGTATTGATGACCCAACAAAGTGTAATTGCATATGCTATTGGATTACCGGCATTTATGTTAGCTAAAATCCTTTCCTCGGCATTTTATTCAATGCAAGATACAAAAACTCCAGTACGAATTTCAATTATATCTTTAATCATAGGTATGTCTTTAAGCGTAATATTAATCATTCCATTAGGACATACAGGCTTGGCCTTGGCAACTGGCCTATCAGCTTGGGCTAATGTTGTTTGTCTTTGGGTTCTTCTCTTTCGAAAAGGGATACAAAGGATTAAAAAAGGTTGGTTAAAGTTTTTAATGCAACTTGTTTTTGCTAATAGCATGATTTTAATTTTTTTTTGGTGGGACTATAACGATATTATAACCTGGAGTAGTTGGAATGGTGCTCAGCGTTTTATTCATATTGTTTTATTAGGCGTAGGCTCAATTGCAATTTATGTTTTTTTTCTATGGTTATGTAATATGAGACTGGCAAATTTCAAGGCTCTAACTATTCCAAATCAATAATATAAGTTAAATAAAATATTATACATAAAAAAATATATTGGAATAATATATACATAAAATTTTTACTTTGGTAAGATCGCGTTGGTTTTAATTGTATGGAGACAATAATGAAAGCTATTTTAATCAAAAAACTAGTTAGCAATAAATTGAAAACTTTTACCAATGGTAAATCTTCGCGAAAATGTCATCCTTGTATAGGATGTGGATAAAATTAGCTTGAGCTAATGTATCTTATCTTTATTTTTTCCATAAATTTTATATAAAAAATATATATGGTTTTGAATATACAATGATGACGATAAAAATTGATCAATAAGAACTTCGGTAAACTATTTATTATAAGAATACTCTAAAACATTTAATGTTTATTATATGGATTTGATTTATTTGCTTTCTTGATAGGATGTAATAAAGCGGCCAAAGGTATGAATGATATTAGAATTCATATCGATGTTTTAGGGTGCATTTTTATCGTAAATTATTGATGGTTCCGAAACATTATGAGCAATTTCCTACTCATGTTTTATATCTTTTATTGTTAATAATAGTTTGAGATTTTATGATGCTAATCCCGCTTACTTCTTTACTGAAATATAAAAATATCAATGTTCTCGAACGCTACAATGGGTATTCCTGCGAACGTGAACAGTGATTCTTGCTGATCGTGAACACCTATTCTTGTTTGATCGTGAACACCTAATATTGTAGTACTTTGGTAGATCCAACTAGTTAACGCAACTTTCGATATTAAAAAAATAGTCTTATAATATTGAAAAGTTACCTCATAATTATAAAGGAAAATGATGGGGAAGTTAACACATGAAGATCGATGTAAAATTGAGACTCTTTATAAAGCTGGA
>CANJQE010000262.1 GCA_947476305.1 Legionellaceae bacterium | reverse complement strand
TGCAAATGCCTCTGCTTGATGGCAGATCTGCCAATGATTTTTAGATGGAATTTTATTACCACCACTTTGTGGATCGTATGTGTATACCCATTTGCTCATGCCGTTAGGCTAGCATAATGGCTAGTTTAAGAAATCCTCAGTTTGTGACCGCGCGCAGTATATAATTGCAAATAGGGCGTAATAGAAATTACTCCCTATTTGCTAATTTTATTAGTGTTTTTATTTTAATAAATACGACAACTCCGATGCTGATTATTGGTAATAAAAAGATATAAGATAGTTGTTCTATTGCTTTTAATAGGTATTTTTTCCAGCCAGCCGATTTTGCATATACATCACTAAATTTTTTAAATAAAGGCCATTCAGCAATTTTAAAAGGCAAAGTATCCCAATTATATCCTATAAAGAAATACCCAGTAAAATATCCATAAAACTGTAGTAATTTATTAGTATAAAAAATATAAGTTGCTGAAGTAGAAGCATCTAGGTAGCGTGTATAATGCCAACAGTTTCTAGGCATAAAAAGCATATCACCTGTTTTAAGAATGACATGATAGCCTAAAGCCTGATTTAATCTTGGATAATTCTGCTGTAATTGTTCTATGGGTTGACTAAAATTTACTAAAGCGTCCCCTATATAGGGAACCTTATAAAGATAATCACTTTGGTCCTCGGTAAATAACAAAAGTTGTTTTCTTCCGCTCATACATAAATGTAGATTGCAACAATGTTCTCTATCAAAATGAAGATCGGTTGCTGAGCCACGACCACCAAAAAAATAAGCTACTTTTAGTCTTGCGGCATAAAAACGCGGGCTAAAAGGGATACTTTGCCATAATGGTACATGTTCTTCTATCAGTGATGACGATTTTCTTGCGAATATTTGGCCAAAAATTCGATAGGGTTTATTGTTTTTTATTTCCTCAAGGACTTCTCTAAGATCCCCACTTTTATGATCTACCACACGATAATTATCAAATATTGAGTAGACAGCCGAGCCATGATTCTTTTTTTGAAAATAATCTAAAGTAAATTCATCAGTAAAACCATTTATTCGAATTAGCAGCGGTTCTTTGGATTTATAAAGTATATTTTTTAACTCTTCTTCTTCACCATAATTGTAAGTCAGTATTTTAATTTTCTTAAGGCGCATGATTAGACCTTCTGAATCAAATAATAAAAAAACAATTTCTCACCACCCCAATATAAATTCTTACGAGCAGCTTTTGCAATAGGTCTTAAATCGGGATTTTTTAGCCAAATTTTCCACCAAGGTAGAAAACTAAGGCCCATTGCATGAGCTAAAGAAGATAATTCCTTTTTTAGAATGTGTGGCTCCGTACCAAACATGGAAATAGCCATTTTATAAAATCCTTCTTCCCCAACAATGAGGCGTCGATATATAGAAGCCTGGACTTTCTGTGTAATATTTTGTTTTTGAATAATACGCAAATCTTTTCTTGAAGCAATAAATTGTTCTAATCTTTGGGGTTGTTGTTTGGTTGCCGTATAAATATCTGCATAACAAAAGAAGCCACCAGGGGTCAAAACACGAGCTACTTCAGAAAAAAAATGTTCTAATCTTGGATAAAGATGTGAACTTTCAAGATTAGTAATAATGTCAAAACTTGAATCACCTAAAGGTAATATTTCTGCATCAGTTTGCAGATAATTAACTTGATTTTCCACATAAAAATTACTTGTGGCATTGCTGACTAGTTTATGAACTAAATCAATACCTAAAGCAAATTCTGCTTTCAGTAAAGCCGAGCTCATTTTTAAGCCTATGCCATTACCGCATCCAATTTCTAATAAGTGTTTATTATAAAATTGCTGATCAATTAAAGGTTTGATAAGAGAATAAATAAGTAACTGAGAGTGTATATCTTGGTGGGGACATAAAGTGGAAAAATTAAAATCTAAGTCTTCATATTCCTTATATAATTTTTTATCCCACAAACCCCAATTTAAAAAAGCTCTATTGTAAACAGAGTGCGCCCAGCTAGAATAGCTTTCTTGCACGCTATTTTTGATATGTTGAGCTTCTTTGGAGTCAGTACAATTTGTATTTACAGCAAAACCTAACTGTTGGGTTGCTTGGCTATAGGTTTTTAATTCATCAGTCATCGTCTTTACTCTATTCCCTGGGAGCTGCATGAGGGCAAAGCGTTCTTAAAGCCCAAAAATGCTAGGTATTTTAATTAAACCATAGCATTTTCAAACAAAGGTTGCCAGTATTGTACACTGGTGGAAGAGTAGTGGGTTTGAGTATTTTATTGCTTCTAAAAAATCAGAGGCTCAAAATGAATTAATTATTTTCTACCTCATCAGCAAAAGAAGGATTTATTCTAATTTCTGTTTTTAGAGAATTGATAATAAAACAATCCTTGTGAGCTTGATTAAATAACTCTTCTAGAATCTTTTTCTCTGGTTTTGTATGGCCTTCAAATGATATCACTGGACATAAAACGATATCAGATACACGATGTTGTTTTTCATCAAGCTGACAATAACCTTGTGCGAAATAGCTATTAATAATATAGCCTTCTTTGCAACAAATGGATAAAAAGGTAAGAAGGAGGCAGCTCGACAGAGAGGCAATTAGCAGCTCTTCCGGGCTGTGGAACTGCGGATTACGTATAAAATTAGCGGAAGAATCTATTTCAATTTTAGGGCCACCATTGAAAAATAAGGTATGTTTGCGATTATAGGTATTGTATTGAAAATCTTCTGTATCCCGTTTCCAATCAAGATGAACATTGTACATCAACATAATACCTTCCTTTCAGTTATCTTCCCTATAACTATGATTATAGTGTGGTCAATGTGAACAATCCATTTCTAATTTCCCCCTTAAGTAACGCGAGCTCTGAATAAGCTAGGTCTTTACCTTCTTGGACTATGTATTGTTAAATCCTTGCATTAGATATATTTTGAACTTAATATATTGAAATTTATAATTTTTATACGGAATACACATGCTAAAAAAAACGATTAGCTTATTAGGCTTACTATACTGTGCGCGGTCACAAATTGAGGTTTTAGCTGCTTGACATTCCTGTACAAAGGATCATCATTCGCGCTTTTAGCCAGCAAGGGATATGTCGGTGATCAATGTAGTATTTTCAGATGAACAACTCACTCAATTAAGCAATTT
>CANJQE010000261.1 GCA_947476305.1 Legionellaceae bacterium | reverse complement strand
CTGAGACAATCCACTTCCCTCATATTCTTTTATAATCTTTTGCCAGTAATCTTCTTCTAGTTTCAACATGCTCTCCTCTTTTTATTGTAGGGCACAGTTTAATTAAGTCTTATTTTACTAAAAGGTGTATTTCACCGAACGGATACGTTTTGTCACTTCTAAGCCAGAAATATCCGGTAAGCCAATGTCTGAAAATACGAGATCAAAGGGCTGTTTTTTGAATAATTCGATGGCTTTAGCGCCATTAGCTGCGGAGTGAAAACCTAAATTCATTTTACTAATAATATTCTCAGCCGTTTTAAGGGCAATAGCATTGTCTTCGATTAACAAGATTTGTATTGCAGAGCTTAAGTTTTTATTCTCAACACTTGGTGATGCACACACTGGAATAACTTGAGATGGATGAGGCAGAGAGGCCATTTCAATCACTTTGATTGGAATAGAAATAATAAAAGTAGTTCCTTTATTAAGTTGTGATTCTACTTTTATATCACCTCGTAAAAGCTGAATGTATTTTTTGACTATATGTAAACCAACTCCATGTCCTGTATAAATGCCTTGAGAGGAGGGGGTGCCGCGGAAAAATTTTTTGAAAATTTTATCTTGATCTTCTGGTTTAATTCCTGCCCCGGTGTCTTTAATGTAAAATTCAATACGATTTTTCTTCTGAGTTTTAGAATTAAGTGCCACTCCAATTTCAATATAACCTTGTTCAGTGAACTTCAGTGCATTACCCAAGATATTTAATAAAATACGATGAATTTTTATTTGATCTGTTTCTATCAACTGGGGCAAATCAGGTGCAAGCTTAATGCGTAAGTCGAGCTTTTTAAGCCTGAAGGTGGGTAATTCCAAATCGGCTAGATTATGGATTAAATTACTAATACAAAAAGTAGATAAATTAACTTGATTCTCTTTTTGACTTCCGGAAGCAATGATGTCTAAGACACTATTTAATAAGGATAAAAGTTGTTCTCCGCTTATATTAATCATATGCGCATGTTCTTTGGCATCTACAGATTGGGCTTCCTGTTCCAAGATAGAGGACATGCCAATAATGCCGCTTAAAGGCGTTCGGATATCGTGGCTCATATTGCGAATAAATTCATCTTTGGCTCGATTTGCGGCTTCTGCTTTTTCCTTGGCTGTGCGCAGCGCTTCTTCGAGTTTTTTTTGCTCAGTGATATCTAAGGAGGTACCAATGATGCCGACAATTTCATTCTTTTCATTGTACAAGGGGGTTTTGAACGTAAGCTCGGTAATAATCGCACCATCTTTGAGTTTG
The DNA here is from genome assembly GCA_947476305.1 of Legionellaceae bacterium. Classification (GTDB taxonomy): domain Bacteria; phylum Pseudomonadota; class Gammaproteobacteria; order Legionellales; family Legionellaceae; genus Legionella. Next base: position 1,895 of record CANJQE010000261.1, on the reverse strand, counting down.
GCCTGCTCCTCGCGTTTAATGGTCTTATTTTCATTCATGACCATAACATCAAGTTCTCTCCATTCCTTGGCAAACTCATTCCAACAGAGATCAAAATCTGTTTTACCAATTAGATCCTCCGGTTTTTTAAAGCCAGCCATTTGGGCTACAAACTGATTACATCCCATATATCGACCCTCTTTATCTTTCCAATAAACAGCACCGGGTAGATTATTAATAATGGTATTAATATAGGTTTTTAAGGCGTCATTAGTTCGATTAATAAAATGAAACACTAAAATATAGGAGGAGTCCGATTTTATTACTGAGACCATATAATTTTGTTGCAAATGAAAGTCACTTAGCTCGATTTGCTCATAATTTGTATTTTGCGTTCGTTTTAAGGTAGTTAAGATAAGGTCGGTATTGATTTGCAGTAAATCTAGGAGTTCCTTGAGCGGTTTATCGCACAAAGCTAAAAGGCTCTCTTCGCGTTCACCAAGGTGTTTAGAGAGAATCTTGTTAATCTGCAAGTGCTGATTAAGTATAACTACTAAACTTTGTGATTCATGAGGAGAGGAAAGAAAAAAAAGACTGTCTGGCTTTGTTTCTTTTTCCATTTTATTCCCGCTGTGCGGGTTTTCTTGCATTATTGTTCCTGCTTTATCCCTGTTTCAGCAGCCTGGGAACCAAGTTGTATTTCAATATAATCAGCTACTTTTTCCATAGTATTATAATGATGAAACTCATGATAACTCAGATTTAAATGAAAGGTTTCATTAATTGTTGCTAAAAAATAATACATGGATAAAGAAGATACCCCATGTACCCAGAATTCTTCTGCGATTAAGGCATTGTCACCAGTGATATTTAACCAGATCTTTTGTAATTGGGATAAAATAGAGCCCATATGTTGTTCTATTTTAAGTGGCAGAGATAATTTTTTCTTATCGAGTTTTCCATTGGAAGTTTGAGGCCATTTTTCCACCCAAATATAAACGGAAGGATTCACCCAGGCCATGACATGTTTTTTTACATTGAGTTTGATATGTTCAAAGCAAAATTTTTGCAGCCATGGGCTAAAGGGCTCACGACAATAGAGATGAATGTTATCAAGATGTTGTTTGTCCACGGGACGAATTAAATTTTCTGTCCCTCCTTTGGGTACCACCAACATTTTTAGGTATCTTTGTGGGCGATAACTGTGGTAATGCACAAAAGTTTCATATTGATCTAGATTGATATTGAGTAAGTACGCTGCAAAATTAAACCGTTCTGTTTGCTCCTGTTCCGAGAGCATTTTTAGATGTTGTTTTAATCCTTCGTTATTCCGAGTATTCATTTGATCAATTAGTTGCGACATATAATCATAAGGAATAGTTTCTATTTGGATTGGCTTATTTGGGTTAGCTTTTAAATGTTCAATGAGCTCTTCCTGAGTAGAAAGACTATTAAAACCAATAGTCGCAGGAATTTCTTCTTTTACTTCTTTATTGATATAGAGGATGACATCATAACGGAAAAAATTGAGTTCGTTTTTAAACTGATCATGCTTCACGTTAATATCTACCCAAGTAATTTCCTTAATGAGACTTTTCAATGCATAGAAAAAAAGAGGCGAGATTACAATCTCACTGTCTCTTGATTTGTAGTGCAGTGGATAAGGAAGTAGTTCATCCGCTTGCGGGTGATTGGCGTGGTATTTTGTGAGTAGGAAAACATCAAGTAATTCCAGAGAGCGCACATCGCCAATGATTATTTTACCCCCATCAATCGCTGCGAGCCATGGAGAGCCGAAGGCGCGGGCGAGTAGTCCCTGGTAGCCTTAGGGCCGGATGTTTTTCCGCAGGGAAAATATAAGGCCATACGAAAAGGCGTCAGTCATTGGGGAGCGTAGATTTTGAGGCCCGAAGGGG
>CANJQE010000260.1 GCA_947476305.1 Legionellaceae bacterium | reverse complement strand
GTAGATTTTGAGGCCCGAAGGGGGATCAAAATCAAGGGGGACCAGGACGGCCAGGGCCGCCGGAGGCATACTTGTCGCCTGTTTTTGTCCCTGCCGGGGACTTGGATGTCCCGGCAGGTTTCTCAAAAACAGGCGACACGCTGCTTTGTATTAGTGGACATCGATTTTATGTCACTTTAAGCATTGGTATAGCACATTATCCTGTTTTTAAAACAACAGAGGATATAGTGGCTGCGGCGGATCGTGCTCTTTATAGGGCCAAAATAAATGGAAGAAATAGAGTTGAAATCGAATTGATTTAATAAAGATAACTATGTTTTTATATTGAGTTCCCCGCCTGTTAATTCATTTGGTTTAAATTTTCTACTATAATTTAAGTAACTCAGTTGAGCTTTATTTGGTGAGTATCATGGATGAATCATTTCCCAGTCTTTTTTTAACGCAAGCCATTGGTCTTTATTTAGTAATAGGCGCTGTAGTAATGCTAGCGCGTGCGTCTTATTATCGTGAGGTATTAGCGCAACTTAAAGCCGATAATATAATTGTGCCTTTTGCTGCAGGTATAGGCCTTATGGGCGCGATTATTCTTATCCTACTGCATAACATTTGGGTATTAAATTTAGCGGTCGTGCTTACAGTGTTTGCTTGGTTCTTATTGCTGAAATCAGTTTTATGGCTTCTTGTACCTGAATGCATGCTTAGTTATAGCCAAAAAATATACGCAAGCTGTTGGTATTATGTATTTGCTGTCTTAGGAGGTCTTATTGGTATTTTAATGTTAGCGCATCTTTATTATTTAATATAACGCTTAGTCATCTAGGGATGGCAGTTAAGTTGAAAAGCTCTCTTGACTGGTCCTGATTTGGAAATCGAATGGCAAAAGGATTTTGCTATTCGATTTTGTTTATTTAAGAAAATTTACTATTAACTATCCCCTCCGGTATATTGAATTCCCAGAGAAAAAATATAATTTTGATTACTTAGGCCTGCTGCGTCAGCATAATCAGTCCGTTCATTAGTTAATTGATCAATGACGACTGATCCGGTTTTCTTATTGGGAATATAGTTGAATGAACCTTCAGCAAATAATTTAATTTGAGGTTTGACATAATAACCGGCATTAAGATTCAGGTTATAATATTTAAAGTTATTGGAACCCTCATAAAAAGTGCGAGGAGGGTATTGATAATGTTGATCAATATCTCTCGCTGTTACTTGATTACTGTATTTAAGATGTCCGGTTAATTCCCATAACTTCCATAAATAATTACCAGCAAGGCCTATGTAGGGCATATTAAAGGTCTGTTTGTAGCCAATACCTATTTGTCCCTCTGGGAAACAGCCCACAAAGGCTCCAAAATAATAATTGAAACATCCTCCCTTCGCGACAAAACTGTATAAGTTCCGTTGATATCCGACCATTGCTGCTAGTTTATAATTTGATTTTTGTAAGAACCAGCCCTTAAGGTTAAGGTCTACTTCACTCGCTTGTCTTAAATCGGTATCGGGATGATCTGACCACATAAAAAATGGGACTATTGGGGGGTACCAATCATAATCGTCCATTAAGGCATAATTACCCTTATTTAAATTTATCCAAGCATTTAAGCCAGCATCCAACCAGGAATTTATTTTATAAGCACCTTCGGCACGGATAATGGGCGCATTCTCCATTTTCCAAAGGAGATGGCTTAGTTGAGTCCCATTATCTGGATTATAGACATATTCGTGAGCTGTTCCAGAAATATAGCCGAGGGAGGCATTTACAGAAAATTTTTGTTTACTAAGCTCCGTTTCGGCTGCTTGTACTAGGCAGGAAATTAAAGAAAGAATAACTAAAGCTAAGTTTATTTTTATTTTCATAGCGCACACTCAAGCAAAAATTATCAGCTATCATGTGAATAATTTGTCTTTAGGTCAAGTAAATAGAACAGGACTTAGGAAAAGCCTCAATCTCTTTTTTTGCTTCGACCTTGGCATTTTTCGTAAGTCCTGTAGAAAAAAGACGCCTTTTATTATTAGGCGTCTTTTATAGCTAGTGTTTTATAGAGCTGCTTGAGCTTGAAGATTAGAAGCTTCTGTCGTTTCGCTCTTCTTTGAATCACTACTCCACCAGTGTTGTATTCTCTTAAAGCCATGATGAATGGAATTATAAATATCTGGGAAAACAGAAAGAAAGGCATCTAAGTAATCCGAAGGATTTCCTTTATTGTAGCCATAAATACAACGGTTAAATTCTGCACTTCTTTTGCTGCGTGCAATGCTTTCATCACTATTTGCTGCAAAAAGGCCATTTGTATTGGCAGTGAGGCGATATTTACTTTCATAAGAGCGAAGCTCTTGAGCAAAGGTGTCCTCAATATCATCAGCAATAAGATGTCGTACTTGTTTTTCAGTTAATACAGGATAAAGAGAAGTCATCATGTCACGAATATCTGTGTTAGACGTTAAGTCTTCTTTACTTGATTTTCTAGCATCTGGGCCTTCACCAAGACACCAGTTGCATGTTGCAACTAATAAATTTAATGATTCTTGATATTCTTCTGCCGCTTTAGTTCGTTGGGTCATATAATAAAGAGCAGAGCCCCAACCGAGTAAGCCAAAATAACCAACAAAAGGAATAAAGGATAAAGACGTTGCGACAATACCTAATACGGTACTAAAGGCTATTTTTTGATCCACTACTTTAAGAGCATTTGATTTTTCTTTAAATAATTCAATACAGGCTCTTAAATGAGCGCGGTGAGCCTCACCTCTCAAATCAAAATTTTGGTCGGTTCTTACTGCTACTGCCAGAATATCCCCGTCAGCTGCTCTTGCATTTTCACCAACAGTAAAATACCTTTGTGAGGTAATTTGCAATTGATTAATACGACTATTAATTCCTAATTGAGGAACGACTGTATAGTCTGCTTGTGATTTCCAGCCAAACGATTCAAATACTGATGCCATTTTAATTCCATTACAGTTTAGGGAGTTCTATTTTAATACTTATTTTGAACAGATGCAACAAAATATTTACAGAATCGAGTGATTTTTGGGTATTCTCGCCCATCGTGAACAGTAATTCTTGTCGATCGTGAACACCTATTCTTGCTGATCGTGAACAGTGATTCTTGTTTGATCGTGAACACCTATTCTTGCCTGATCGTGAACACTTTTCCAAAAAAACAGGAATAGGTGTT
>CANJQE010000259.1 GCA_947476305.1 Legionellaceae bacterium | reverse complement strand
CGTAGATTTTGAGGCCCGAAGGGGGATCAAAATCAAGGGGGACCAGGACGGCCAGGGCCGCCGGAGGCATACTTGTCGCCTGTTTTTGTCCCTGCCGGGGACTTGGATGTCCCGGCAGGTTTCTCAAAAACAGGCGACACGCTGCCTCTTGCTGATTTTAAAGCATGGGTGACTAATTTTCCTGTCCCTGCTTTATTAAATTGTTTGGCTACCCATAATACCTTGTTTTTTTGAGAAGGTCCTTCCATGGGTACAGATTCAGTACGTGTATCATGACCAAAAAAACCTTTCCGGTAGCATGCAGCCGCTGTTCCGCCGCCGCCATAGATAACGATAGTTCTAGGTTTGGTGGTATTTTCCTCTTCATCAGTTAAAATATACTGATTACCATCAATTATAGGTTTAAATCCTTTTTCCCTATCATATTGAGTTAATTTTAAAAATCGACTTTCCTCTAAAAGGGTACTTGGCATAAGCGTTTTTGCAGGCCCTAAGCCAGTACAGAGATCAATTTCATTAGTGTAGATTAATCTAAGCCCTAAGGTGGTTTTTATAAGTAAACGATAAGAGCTTGCGGTATCCCATGAATCAGAATGGTTTTCCTGTTTTTCAATTTTTAATACGGTAGCCTGCAACAGTGGTATACCTGTTGCAGCTAAAATTACTTGATTTGCTTGATAGACATGGCGGCCATTAGTATAGGGATTAGATCTATAATAGCTCATAGCCATATAATCACTAGGGTTGGCTGGGCTGTGGGTACGCTCAAGGATGTTTTGTGGTTGCGCTAGAGTATAATCCTTGCGCCAATTCCCTGAGTCATTAGCAATCATTAATATTGAGGGCACTTTTCCTTGCTCTAATTCTTCCAGTGCACTATCGTGAAATGCTTTATATTTTTCAAGCCAAATAGTGGTTCCCGTATCTTCAGCTCCAAAAATGATGTGACTTGTTTCTATGTAAGACACATCTTCTAAAAGATTTAGGGATAATTGATGAACTTTCTTTTTTTGCTTATGGCTGGCAATAAATCGGTCGTAATTTTTTGTTACTCTTGATAGATCATCGCCTGTTTCAATAGGAATAACAGGGAACAAATGTGCTTGCTGTTCTGCGTCAGAAAAAGCATAGCGATGTACATTGCTGATGCGAATAACATAATCATTAGCATTATTATAAGCCTTAATCGCTTTTGCTAAAATTAAGTAACAATCGTCGACACTGTAGTGTTCTTTAAAAATTTCTGGATTTTGCTTTATTTGGGCAATAAGAGGATAAAATTTTTCATTTAAATCGTTGGTCGTGCGAATCTTAGCTAGTAATAAACAGGAACATATGTAATTAATAGTGAAATTAGGTATATCACTGGATTTTAAAGGCATAATTTACGCTCTATTTAAAATATTTTATTTAGTGTATCAAATAAACATTAATTATATATTAAGCAGTCATGTGGGTTTATTTATGAGCAGCTGGCGTGGAATCAATGTGCTTAAGGTGGATGTTTATGAATAAAACAGAATATTGCTTATTTTATTAGGATAGGAATGTATAATATTTTATTGATTATATTGGCTTTTTTATTGGTTTTTCTCAATGCATTCTTTGTGGCTGCTGAATTCAGCATGGTGAAACTCCGAGCTACAAAGGTTCAAGAAATAAAAGAGCAATATGGTTTAAGGGGTAGAATTTTAGATAAAATACATAAAAAATTAGATGCTTATTTATCCGCTTGTCAATTAGGGATTACTTTAGCCTCTTTAGGCTTGGGTTGGATTGGTGAACCTGCTTTTGCCTATATTCTAGTCCCTGTATTTCATTTATTAGGAATCCATTCTGAGTCTGTTATTGAAGTTTCTTCCTTTTTTATAGCTTTTTTTATTATTTCTTATCTTCATATTGTACTAGGCGAGCTTTTGCCTAAATCCATTGCTCTTCGTCAGGCTGAAGTCATTTCTTTATGGACAGCTATTCCTTTATATTTCTTTTATCAGCTGATGTATCCAGCAATTTGGTTATTGAATTCCTGTTCTAATTTTATTCTGAATAAAATAGATTTCAAGGTGAAAGCAGAGGAGGGACTTTATTCCAATGATGAACTTAAATTAATTTTAAACAGTAGTCATACGCATGGCGAATTAGATCATGATGAAAAGGAAATGTTAAAAAATGCTTTAGATTTAGCGGAGCTTAAAGTCACCGATATAATGCGTACTAAAGAACATATGGTCACTCTAGATACTAGAGATTCTGTTGAGGTAATTGAGCAAAAAATTTTGAATAGTCGCTACAGTCGCTATCCTGTTTATGACCGAAAAGTTAAAAAAATAATAGGGTTTATTCATGTCAAAGATCTCTTTCCCGATCTCTTAACTAAAAAAGAAATTAAAGATTTAACTTTATATATTCGTCCCGTATTAAACGTATCACCTCATCTTCCTGTCCTGGATTTATTACGTAAATTTCGACGAGGTTTGCCTCATTTTGCCTTGGTTTACAAAAACAGTAGCACTTTGTGGGGATTTATAACGCTTGATGATTTATTGCATATTCTCTTTGGTAAAATTAAAGATGAATTTCATAAGACCCATGATGATTGGATTAAAAATCCAGATAATACTTATTCCTTTCGTGGTACTTCCTCTATTTATTCACTAGAACGGGCCTTAGACTGTGATATTACTCTTTACCCTAATGAAGAGGATAAAAATAGCCTCAATGGCCTTCTAATGGCTCGAAATGGTTCTTTACCTAATGAAGGGGACATTATTCATTTTGCGGAATTTTATGCCTTGATTGAAGAAATAGATCAATCCTTTATTGAGCGTATAAAAATAACTCCCAAAATAAAAACTAATTAATATTATAAAGAGCAATTAAACTTGCTCTTTATAATCCGATCATTATGATGCTCTAGCCGTTTCTGAAGGAGCGCGGTATTCCTCGTAAAAATATTCCAGATCGTCAAAGACTTCTTGTAATTTACTTACATCATAATGTCCTGATTGAGCTTGTGTTTTCAAAGCTATACTGCGCGCGGTCACAAACTGAGGTTTGTCAATCAGCATCCAATTTTAACCCCCAAACCGCATCCAAAATTGACCCTCAAAAACATATCACATTGATTATTTATTTTACTTTTTCAGCTTCGGTTTTTAAAGCGATAACTTTCATTTCCAGTCTCAATAATAGAGCAATGATG
>CANJQE010000258.1 GCA_947476305.1 Legionellaceae bacterium | reverse complement strand
TTCAAATGTGGCTCGTTTCACACCAGTAAGACGGCGAAATTTTTCTTCGTCTAATCCCTGAATTTGCTCGTACTTCATTGTCGCTCCTTGTAATGGAGCCTTTTTACCAAAAAATCAGCTAAACCGCTAGTTTCGAAAGAAGTCTAATAGTACATTCTTGTATATTAAAATTAGCCAAAACCATAATCCCTCCGGATGCCAATTAATCCTGCAAAGCTATTTAATCCAATTAAATTTTTGTAGTTGCAGTTCTTTTTAGATGTTAATGCAGTTTAGCGAAGGAGACAATATTGAAACATCATCAGTAAAATTACCTTCCTTTTCAGAAGCTATATTAATGATGTGCATGCATAATTCTTCGCGTTCAGCTACGAAGAATCCTGTTTTCATTTTAGATATACCCTGATTGATTATGGATTTAGAAAATAAAACAGCGCCTAAGAAAGCAAGCAGTAGACCTGCAATTATTTGTAAATTAGGATGATTAATTTTTAATTCTTGAGCTAGATTTTTATAATCCTTAATCGATTCAAGAGAGGGATTTTCTGATAAAAATACAATACTACGACTAATGACTTCCAATAACAGTCTTTGGCCGCTTACATTTTGTTCATAATGCATTTTGACTGAAGCCAACAATTTTAAGCCTTGCATTGTTATCTTGTTTTGCTGTGGTGGCAGTTTATTTAATTGGCTTTCATATTGTTTTAAACGAAGATCCAGTAATTGAGCTACTCTAGAGTGAGGACAATTCATGTCACGCCACGAGATAAGCCATGATTTTTTCTTATTGAGGAGTAATTCATTGTAGTTGGCATTCACAAAGACATCTATAGCATTCCATAGAATACGGCGATGAAAATTCATGCCTCGTCCCTTTACGTTCGCTGCTGCAATATCTAAGTCTCGTTCAAATTCATCTCTGCTTATAGCTTGATTTAAAGTAAAGGATTTATGGAGATGAAAATAGAGCGATGAAACCGCTCCCCGGTCAATAGCATCTTTACAAGAAAAATTATAGCTGCTTGGTTTTAATTTGCTTAAAATATAATTGCTTAACTGGAATTTAATAAAATGAAGCCAGACTGCTTGTTTTTGTGAGGTGGAGAGGCTATCTCCTGGTTTAATACCCATACGTGCAAAGCTTTTGCTTAATAAGGTATTTAAAATAAGCGTTTCATTAAGTTCATTATCAAATAATAAAGTACGTATTTTAGGGCTAATCTTAAAATCTACTACACCACTGGGATGCTGCTCATAACGAGCGATAGTAAATAACTCTCTAAATACCTCAGAATAGGAAAGCTTATCAGTGGTAGTTTTATAATGTTCCGCCCCTAATAAGCCTTTACTTGCCGGTAAAGTGATTACCGCTATTTTTAAGGAGCTGTCTTCTTCTAATTGATGAAGAGCATGGGTTAGTTCTTTCTCATTAGAGCCAGGAATGTCCAATCTATCACGGTCTAGACCTAGATTATTAAAATAAATATGACAAATTTCTTGGTCAGATACGGCACGCTGGGCATTAATAGCAAGCCAACGTTTAAAAAGTGGGCTAATACGTGCGGTGCCATGATGCCGTTGGGCTTGAGTACTAATGCGGTATTCGATGTTGCTTAAATCAGATTGATAAAAATGATTTTTTACCGAGGGAATATTAGTTCCTAATTGTGGTTTGAAATTAGGTGTAAACAAGACATAAAAACGATTTAATAGACTTTCTGCTTTTTTAGGGGATTGCTCATTAATTAGAGGAGATGAATCCTCCAGATGATGGGCAATAAGTTCTTCTGTATTACTGTGTTGGGGGCGAATTTGACGGTTAAGTGCTTTAAGCCAGTCCCCATCTTCAAGTATGTGATTGTTATTGTGATAAATAGCAAAAATTAAATCGTCAACGGCTTTTAGTTGTTCTTTGCTTTTAATATTTGGATAGACTAAATCAATGTGATCTTCTAAATATGTTAGTGCTGAAGTGTAGTAATTACCATAAGCAGTTTTTTCATTATAAGAAGTAGTTCCTAATTCCATTAAGGGTTTTAGCTTAGGAAAAACCTCTAAAACTTCTTCATTAAATAAAGGGATTAATTGTTGTAGATAGGCATGACAATTGCGATTATGACGTAGATCACCACTTAATACAGGATTTATTTCAGCCACAGAACACTTCCAAAGACTGTAATTTGGATATATTGTATCAAAAAAAGACATAAAAGGGTAGGGTCTGCATAGAGTTTGTAAAATAATAGCCAGCACTTAAGGCTGCTATTATTTACTTTAAACTATGGTTTATACTTAAAAACCCTTTATTTACCAGGCGGTCTTATGATAAATGCGGCACTTGAAGAACTAATGAGCTCTTCTGTCTCTGATTCTTCAGCTTCTTCATCCAAAGTAATGAGTTCATTTTTTTGTTTAAATAGAGAAAGCTTTGCCAATACGCGAGGTTGCGCAGGGAAATAAGTAGTTTCTTCTCTTCGGCTTAGAGACATGATTGAGTCTAAAAAAACATATTTAAGAAAGACTTGCTTCGCCTGTTCTATAAATTCAGTACTTAACAGTTTATCTAGCTCAGGACCTCGTTTTTTCAGCTCTTTACTTAAGGTAAAGTCAGGAGCAAGGTATAAACAACTAGAGAAAGAAAGACTATTATTATTTGTCTTATGCTGAATCGCCTCAACTAAAAGATACAGTTTAATTAATCGGTCTCGCTCAGCAAGACCTACTAAAGGAATTAAGAGTTGGTGATTGGTACTTTGGATAATGGCTGCTGTTATTTGCTTGCCTAAATGAAAGGATTCTTCTAAAAGGGCAATATCGTCCTGTAGTTGTTGTTCACCAATGACCAGAGGATATAATTCTTGGTGTTTAGTGAATATTAGTTCTGCCTGTTCTACAAATTTAGTATTTAACAGTTTATCTAGCTCAGGACCCCGTTTTTTAAGCTCTTTCCTTAAGGTAAAGTCAGGAGCAAGGTATAAACAACTAGAGAAAGAAAGACTATTATCATTTGTCTTATGCTTAATCGCCTCAACTAAAAGATACAGTTTAATTAATCGGTCTCGCTCAGCAAGACCTACTAAAGGAATTAGCAGCGTGTCGCCTGTTTTTGAGAAACCTGCCGGGACATCCAAGTCCCCGGCAGGGACAAAAACAGGCGTCCAGTATGCCTCCGGCGGCCCTGGCCGTCCTGGTCCCCCTTG
>CANJQE010000257.1 GCA_947476305.1 Legionellaceae bacterium | reverse complement strand
TGGGTATGACGCATTTTGCGGTTGTACTGGTTTAACCAGCATGACGGTACCTAATAGCGTGACTACTATTGGGTGTTACGCATTTTCCGGTTGTACTGGTTTAACCAGCATGACGATACCTAATAGCGTGACTACTATTGGGTGTTACGCATTTTCCGGTTGTACTGGTTTAACCAGCATGACGATACCTAATAGCGTGACTACTATTGGGTATGACGCATTTGAGGGTTGTACTGGTTTAACCTCTATTATAATAGATACGGATGATGAGGACCAAGTAAAACGCATTAGGGATTTATTACCAGAAGAGTTAAGACTGTTTGTGATACCCAAAAAGGCAGCTGAACTTCGGCAAATGCTATTGCAAATGCTATTAGCTAGCTTTCGTTTTACTTGCCCTGTAAGTACTTTGCGTGGCATACCGAAACTAAACGATGCTGCTTTGCTGAGTAAAATTACTGGCTTTGAATTTGAAGAGGGGCTAGAGAGCCTAGCATTAAAAAGAGCCTTGGAGGCGGTTCCTCTTAATCTACATGATTTTGCTGCCTATAAGATTGTATTAGAGGAGATAGTTGCGAGGCACATCACTGCTTATAAATTACAGAATTATATTCAAATTCTTGAAAAAACAGCTCCTTCGGGTTTCTTTTCTGGTGCTAACAACCCCTCACAGGCTAGTAATATGCAGATTGTACGCGCCCGCGATACAGTCAAAAAAATCATTGCTTCTTTGCAACAAGGAGAGACGATTGAACTCTCTGAGGATGAACAATTATTGCTACTGCAAAGACCAACGCTATTGGCTAAAATACCTGAAGCTATTCAAGGGGAACTGGGCATTAATCTTCTGTCTAACCAAACAGCAAGCCTGGGTTAAAAAAAACAGAGCCATCAATCTCTACTCCAACGAGATAAAGACCTAGCTGAATTACCAACTTATATAGATACTGCCTTTAAAGACAGCATCTAAATTTTTATTAACATTCAACAAATGAATTACTAATAGACTCTACACTTTATTAGGCAAAGTATTTTTATCCCTCTTCATTTTAATTAATGCATAACTCAAAAGAAGCACAATCACCGTAATTCCCACTGCAAAAATAGGTCTTGTGGCAAACCATGCAATTGACGTGGCAATGATCCAAACAGCCAGACCAAGGATAAAACTTATAAAGCCGGTACCAAAACCAATGATACTTCCCAAAAAAGGTAAGACGTCTGCAAGCACGACAAGCGGCCTTAACAGAAGAGAAAAGCCAATAATGAGCATGAGTAAGGAAACCCCTCTAAATATCCACCCCATCATTTTATTTTCCGATAAAGCATCACTAATCATGCTCATGGAAGACATGGTTCCCGTAGATAGCAGTATAATGGATTCCCCTGCTGGCGCTAAATAAGCTTGTAAGCTATCTCCTGATTGCTGAGCAATAATGCTTACATCCTGAGGATAAACAACGCTACTAGTAATTTTTAAGTCACCTAACTGAGGAGTTTGCGGATCTTGCCCAACATATAATTGGTTGTTAATCAGTTCTACTGGTTTATTCAATTTGGCGTTTACTTTATCTTTATTCGCAGCCGTTAATTCTATCGGCTTACTGACATCGATTTGCGTTATTAAAGAACTGGGTAGTGCAAAATCACCTACAGTGACTTTATTAGCATATTGTGATTTCGATGCGATGGACATGATTGCGGGATTTTGATGTCCTGTTTGCTCTTTAAATTTTGAACTATCTATTAGATTATCAGACCAGATTTTATTGTAAGTATAGGTTTTTGTTTGCGTCTCACTTCCACCTACTTGTGAGTGAGTTTCCGTTTTTACGTCCTCGTCCCATTGATACATTTGTACTTTACGATCAAGATTAATCGCATTGACGTCAATTCCTAAAGTAGAATCTACCAGCTTGTCTTTAGTTGTTGCTAGTCCAGTAAAATACACTACCTTTAAATTATTTTGTGGACTAATGGGCGAATTAGCTACAGGGATTAACACTTTTTGTGTTTGTTCTAAGGATTGCGCCATATGAAGACTATGTTTTTCATTCCAAAAAATTAAAACAATGGCCGCTACAATTAATACCAGTCCTAATCCAATTCCTACAAAAGCATTCTTAATACGGCTACCCCATGAGGTCGTAGTAATTTCTTCAGACATGATAGATCCCTCTTTCTTTATTCTTATTCAAATAATAGTGCAAATTCAAGGAAAATAGTAAATTTTTAAATCAATAAATCTATTACTGTCTAAAGAAACCCTATACTTATAATAAAATCCTCAATTGACGAGACAGAGTACTTAATATATTGTTTATTCTTTGGTTTTGAGGCTGAAAGCCATGCTGAAGTCATATAAAGAGCTAATAGATACAATTCAGTCCTATCAAGTAAAGATGGTGGAACAGCTTCACCAATTTTGCGAAATCAACTCAGGTACAGGAAACCTCGATGGCCTTGCTTTAATGGCAAAAGCCTTAGAGTCTTCTTATCAGCCTATTGCTGATAAAATCCAAGTCAAAAAATTACCCACCCAGTCTTTAATTAATATGCAAGGAAGAACTACCATACAACATTATGGTGATGCCTTATTAATTAGTAAAAGACCCCAATTAAAACGCCGCATATTATTAAGTGGCCATATGGATACAGTCTATGCAGCCACTAATCCTTTTCAAAAATTAACTTATCTTAATGACAATTATGTCAATGGCCCTGGCGTTGCTGATATGAAAGGAGGCCTTATTGTCATGCTGCATGCCTTAAGTGCTTTTGAACAAACGGATATGGCCTCAGAACTTGGTTGGGATGTTTTTATCAATTCAGATGAAGAAATAGGCTCCTTAGCGTCCAGCACTTTGCTTGATGAACTAGCGCCAAACTATCAAGTAGCCTTAGTCTATGAACCGGCGATGACCCCAACCGGTACTTTAGCAAAAAATCGCAAAGGAAGTGGTAAATTAACGATTGTAGCCGATGGAAAGGCAGCCCATGCAGGGCGCGCCTTTGATGAAGGAAGAAATGCTATCTGTTATTTAGCAGAAGCCGTCACTGCCATTCATGCCCTAAATGGTCAACGAAATGGCGTCACCATCAATGTCGGTAAAATTGCTGGTGGTGAAGCCCTAAATGTAGTACCGGATAAAGCAGTAGCACAACTGGACATACGCATTGGAATGCCAGAAGATCAATTCTGGGTAAGA
>CANJQE010000256.1 GCA_947476305.1 Legionellaceae bacterium | reverse complement strand
TTTGTCATTTTTTCCGGAAAATAAATTTTTACTTTCATCCAATAACTGCTTTTTCCAGCTGTTAATTTGTGTGGGATGAACTTCAAATTCAGTTGCTAATTCAGTTGTCGTCTTATGACCTTTTAGTGCTTCAATAGCCACCTTTGCTTTGAATTCCGAACTGAACGTTTTTTTAGCCATTTTTCAAACCCCTTGAGCCAATAGTTATATTTTACACTACTGTCTCATTTTTGGGGTCCACTACTGTTATTAGTTTGTTCAAGAACATGATCATTATGTTCTTGAGGTGGAGGCACTGTAAGTTGAGGAGAGGGCTCGCGTTTTACCATTTCTTGCAAACGCTCTTTCATGGAGTTAGATTTGGCAATGGCTTGGAAGGTATCGGGCAAAGCCGCACGACTTTCTGATTTTATAGTTTCTTCACTTTTATACTCTTTTTTCCCACGGGTAAAAAATTGTACGATTGCATTTAAAAAGCGCTCTCCCAAACCTTGGATATGAGGTTCATTTTTTACTTTTGATAAATTATCTCCAATGGTTTTTTCGATTCGTTCTCGTGAACTTTCTAAGTTTTTTATTGCTGTACGTATGTTGGCAGAGCTAGGAATGGCTTCTAATTTTTCCAGTGACTCCCCTGTTCGATCAAGCTGATTACTTATATCTCTAACCGTTCTTTGCAAACAGCCTACATTTTGCGTTAATTGAGGATCGAGTGGTTTAATCGCACCTTGTCGTGTAAGCTCCTCTAAAATCGCTAACTTTTTAGTTTTTAATCGTTCGTCAGTTATGTCCTCGGTACTACTAAAATCAGTCTCAGGAATATTTAAAATGCCCGTTTTTAACTGCTTATCTGCGGTCATAATAGAATATGTACATTGTTTTTTACCGGTCAGTGGATTGTCTTCTAAATTCAAATAAAGTGAATCGGGTTGCATAATGGTATCATCTTTTTTACAACTAATAGGGTAGCCAAGTTTTGCATATAATTCATCTTGATAGGTTTTTAAGGTTTCTAAGTGTTGCGAAACCACAGCCTGAAACTTTTGTAATTGTTGAGTCGTAGCCTCAGCATCTAATTCTTCAGAGAGCTCTCCTAGGAGTATTTCTTTGGTTAATAGGGGGCAATATTTTTCCATTGGAGCACTAACTTTCTCGTTGTAAGTTATCGTTATTTCATTTTGCTTGGCTTTAATTTGTGCTTCATTGAGCGTGTCACCATCAGCTATTGTCTTTTTCTGAGCGCTTAATCCATCACCAATAACTTGTCCGTAGATGGTTACGGTGGCTTGAAGAAGAGTATTTACTAGGTGTTTAGGATCTTTATCGGGGCAAAGATTAATTAATTGCTGATAATGCTCACCTAAATTTTTTTTCATCTCATCGCTTACATCAGTCATGTTTGCATTAAACATACCTTGAACTGCTTCACGAGTAATTGTATTCACATGGGTTTCAATGTTGTCTGTACTGATGCTTTGTTCGTAGGCTTCTGTTGCTGCCTGAGGTGTAAAGGCTATTTCGTCAAAAAGACGGGTGAGATGACCTAAGCCTTGAGTCTGAGTCTCTATAAGTCTTCGATTTCCATAATCACTGCTAGTCACCTCTTTCAAAGCAGTGGCAAATTGTTTCGCAAATAAAGTAGGCATAGCACTAGGGTCTTGGTGTATTTTATTTATTATAGGCTAAATAATGACCAATGTTGTGCCTTCTCTCTATGAATATTTTCTTCTTCCTAGGTTATTTTGGTCGTTCGGGAAAAATCCCTACAATTTTCCAGGTATCTTTTGGCTCTTGGCGTCTTTGCGTGGAATTGATTTTCAAACAAGCTTAAGACTAGATGGGCGTTGTTGCATAAATAGGATATTTTAAAAAAATCTGTAATACCTTTAACCAAGTAGCAAAATGCTGTTATTGTAATCCATCTTTTTCTCATCTTAGCCTGCATAATGCCCAACAAACATAACGATAAATATCGACATAAATTCAAAAAAGGGAAATACAAAGTAACAAACTGGGCGAATTATAATGATGCGCTAAGAAAGCGCGGAGATATTACGGTATGGTTTACAGAGGAGGCTATTGCGTCTTGGATCCCAGAGAGCACAGGCAAGAAGGGTCGTCCACAGAAATATGTAATGTCCCACACTAATTTACATACCTCGTCTCACATTAATTGACGTGAGACAAAAAAAGCCCAAGTAATGAGCTTGGGCATTTATCATTATCAATGTTGTTTCAGTAAAGTAATGGCCTCCTTAATAATATCATCGGGGAGATGATTAATTTTTTTATCAGTAGCTAATCGAAGCGCTGTCACAATGAGTTGATGCGCCTGCCTTGGATTTCCTTTTGATGACATTCGGAGTAATTCAAGGGCTGAGTCTGATAGTAATTGGTGGGTACAGCCTGCTTGAGAAAATCCATATTCAATAAGCTGCTTAAATGCGTCTCGGTCAAGGATCGGCTTTAGTTCGCATCGTGCCTGAACCCTAGATGCTAAAGCAGTATTTGCAGGGCGTCCTATCTCGCGAGCTAGCTCTGGGTGGCCTACTAACCAAACAGTCATGTAGTCTTTGGAGTCAAAAACAAAGTTAAGAAAAGCCGGGAAGTCTCGAAAAAATTCAGGTGGCAAATTTTGTGCTTCATCAATGATAAATACTGGCATGATGTTTTTCTGTGTAGCTAAATGAATGATGTATTCTTTTATATCGCGCCATAATTGAGCGCGGCGATAAGAGGAGGTCAATCCAAGTGTCAGTGCCATTTGACGATAGAAATCAAGTCGTCCAAAGTCTGTTTCGGCAATGTAGAAGACACTGTATTGATGCGGATTTAAAGTGCTTGTTAATTGTCGGAGTGCTGCGGTCTTACCGAGTCCTGGCTCCGCTGTGAGCAAGCCTAGGCCAGGTGATTGAAGCAGCCAATTAAATTGTTGAGCAATGCCTATCAGCTGTGGATTATCCCATAATTGAATGCTTTTTTTACCTAAAGGTGCCTGTGTCAAACCAAAGAATGATTGATACATTTAATTATCCTCGCTAGTTGTTTGTGTAAGCACACCGACAGATTTAACATAATCTTCAATGTAAATCAGCATGCAAAAATGACCCCCTTTTAGGGTAAATCAGCATCCAATTTTGACCCTCTAAAATCGAGCAAAGCGTGTACTCTGGATTTTAGTAATCTAGAGGGAATTAGAGGATGTTAATTATGGAAACAGAAGCAAAAATCA
>CANJQE010000255.1 GCA_947476305.1 Legionellaceae bacterium | reverse complement strand
TAGCTCTGATCATGCCCCAACAAGATTACTCATATATTTTATCTAGGTTGAATCTTGATCCAACAATACTACCAATAAAATAATTATTATTTATATAAAATATCTGTCATCCCCGAGAAGGCGGGGAACCATCCCTGTATTAGCATAGTGCTAAATCATCAATGGATTCCCGCCTTCGCGGGAAAGACACCTTAATTTAACGGATATGGTCATAGCACCAACCATACTACTTACATACTTTCATTACGAAAAATCAAACACTAATCCCATCAATCGCCGCAACAGTATGAATATCTTTATCACCACGTCCTGATAAATTCACTATAATGGTTTGCTCAGCCGACATAGTTTTTGCAAGCTTCATAGCATAAGCGATGGCATGACTGGACTCAAGCGCGGGGATAATACCCTCTATACGCGTTAAGCTACGAAAAGCATCTAATGCTTCATCATCATTTATAGCTTTATAACTAACCCGGCCTATATCTTTTAAATAAGAATGCTCAGGTCCCACCCCAGGATAATCAAGACCTGCAGAAATTGAATGAGTATCTTGAATTTGTCCATGCTCATCACAAAGCACATAGGTTCTATTACCGTGGAGTACACCAGGCTTTCCTGCTATTAAGGAAGCAGAATGATGTCCACTATCAAGACCTTTTCCTCCAGCCTCGACACCATAAATTGCTACCGTTTCATCGTTTAAAAAGGGATAGAATAGGCCTATGGCATTAGAGCCACCACCCACACAGGCCACTAAAGCATCAGGTAGTCGACCTGTTTTTTCCAAACATTGGGCTTTCGCTTCTCTTCCAATAATGGTTTGAAAGTCACGCACCATTTGTGGATAAGGATGAGGTCCAGCTACAGTACCGATTATATAGAAGGTATTATCCACATGACTTACCCAATCACGCATTGCTTCATTCAGAGCATCTTTTAATGTTTTAGAACCAGAAACAACAGGTACCACCTCAGCGCCAAGAAGCTTCATTCTATAGACATTCATTGACTGACGTTTTATGTCATCAGCCCCCATGTATACAACGCATTCAAGACCTAATTTGGCTGCAACAGTTGCTGATGCCACCCCATGTTGCCCTGCTCCTGTCTCAGCAATAATTCGCGTCTTTCCCATACGCTTTGCTAATAATGCCTGTCCTACCGTATTATTAATTTTATGGGCCCCGGTATGATTTAAATCTTCTCGTTTTAAATAAATACGGGCACCACCTACATGCTTAGTTAATTGTTCAGCATAATATAAAGGATTAGGTCGCCCTACATAATCACTTAACTCCAGATCTAACTCAGCAAGAAATTGTGGATCGTTACGGTATTGACTATACGCGCGTTCTAATTCTTTTAAGGCATGGACTAAGGTGTCAGCTACAAACATGCCACCATAAATACCAAAATGCCCGTGTTCATCAGGAAGTTCTATTTTATTCATTCTCTACATCCCATAAAGCCGCCATAAATCGGCTCATTTTTACATGATCTTTTATACCTGGTACTGCTTCAATACCGCTACATACATCTACCGCATAAGGAGAACAGCTCTTTATAGCCTCTCCTAGATTAAACTCGTTTAAGCCACCAGCCAAAATAAAAGGCTTAGGTACTCGCTGAGGAATAATATTCCAATTAAAAGTAGTCCCACTACCCCCTCGCATTGTAGCAGATGGCGTATCTAGAAGAAGAGCCTGAGCTTGTTTAAACTCCTGCATGGAAGATAAAATATGCTCTTCATTCTGAGGATGAATGGCCTTGATATAGGGCTTCTTAAATTTTTGGCAAAACTCGGGTTCTTCGTCTCCATGAAACTGTACTAATTGAATTGGTAACTCTTCAATAAGACGAGTAACAAAATCCTTCTCAGGATTAACGCAAACAGCAACCAGCTCAATAAAAGGAGGTACCTCTTTAAGTAAGAGCTTGGCTTGCTCTAAGCTAACATAACGAGCACTTTTTTCATAAAAAATAAAGCCCAGGGCATCAACGCCTAAATGAATAGCATAATCAATATCTTCGGCTCGTGTCATGCCACACATCTTAACCCGTACTCTCTTTGCCTTCAATTAAGACTCCCAGAGAAACAAGGGGCCAGGATTACTTTGTAAGATAGTAAACTGCTTTGGATAAATTACTTGTACTAAATAAAGTCCATAAGAAGGTGCTGTTTCTGCCCCCAATCGTCTATCTTTAGCTTGCAAAACTTCCTCTATCCAATTTACTGGATGCCTCGCTGAACCAATAGCAATTAATACGCCTGCAATGTTTCGCACCATATGATGTAAAAAGGCATTTGCAGTGATATCAATAACCACTAAATCACCGGTTCGAGTTACTTGCAATTGATGAATATTACGCATAGGGGTATTCGATTGACACTCCACTGAGCGAAAGGATGTAAAATCTTGCTCTCCAAGTAAACTCTGTGCTGCTTCATGCATTAAACGATGATCTAATTGCCTGTATTGCCAGGTAACATTAGATCGTAGCAAAGCAGGACGAATGGCTCCATTGTAGATTACATAACGATAACGACGTGCTGTAGCAGAATAGCGCGCATGGAACTCTTCTGGAACTTCTTTCCCCCACTTAACACAAACATCTTTAGGTAGATAAGAATTAGCGCCATGAATCCAAGCTCTAATAGTTCGTTCTTTCTCACACTCAAAATGAACAACTTGATTGGTAGCGTGTACACCCGTATCAGTTCGACCAGCACAAACAACAGAAATAGTACAATCAGCTACTCTAGATAAAGCATTTTCAAGCGCTTGTTGCACTGTATGCAAACCTGATTGCGCCTGCCAACCATGATATTGGCTTCCATCGTATTCAACCACTAAGGCAATACGCATCAAATATTCCCGATAAAAAGGGTCAATTTATAATACCCTATTTCTTTTGTCTATAGTCTCAAGTACGGAATAAAGATAATAAACAATATTTTAGGAAGAAAACGTCAAAAAACCTAATAAAACAGTTCTTTTCATTTTATGTAGAAGAACATCGAGGATGTGGGGCTTACCCCATAGCCGTCAAGCTAAGGAATACTTGTAACCTTGTCGTCCTTGCGAGCGGAGTGAAGCAATTGTAAGTTAAAAAAGGATTAAACTCTCTTTACTGAGTGAAAGGAATCAAATACCGTTCACTCAGAGAGAGAAGACGTTTTCCCGCATAAGGAAGACGTACGGGTGTGAGCGACCGAGAAGCAATTGATTAACTGATCG
>CANJQE010000254.1 GCA_947476305.1 Legionellaceae bacterium | reverse complement strand
GCTCATTTTATTTTAAAATTTCCAAAAATTGATTAGTTATTTAAGTACTACGCTCTAGATTTTTACGCAAATATTCTAAAATTATTTTAATAACAGTTCTTAATATATCAGGCACATCATCAGCTATTCGGTTAAAAACGTCTTTTTCAATGAAAAGCAGAGTACATGAATTTTGGGCAATAGCACTGGCTACTCGTGGTGCTTCATCTAATAAGGCTAACTCACCAAAAAAACCATGTGTATTAATTGTCGTGACGATATTTTCATCACGAACGATAGCAACTTCCCCTTGACTTACGCAGTACAAACCATCAGGAGGATCATCTTTAGCAAAAATCACTTCTCCTTCACTAAAGGTGTAATATTGTGTGTCTTCAGCAAGGGCTAATAAAATTTCAGCAGGTAAATCATGAAATAAGCGCACGGATCTCAGTTCAAAAACTACAGAAAGTAAAGAAGATTGCTGGTCTGTATTAGTCATAATTTGCTCCAACCAAAGATCTGAATAAGGGGTAGGTAATGGGTGGCTAAGTTGTAATTTTTTGTTTTCAAATAAATAAGTAATATAGGAGTGAATTGTTTTATCATGGATGTACAATTCAAGAAGCTCCATTGCTTTATCAAATACTTGATCATTATCTTTTTGATTTTGCAACAAGGACGATATGAGTTGATTTACTTCTTTGGGGAAGGTAGCAATCGCAAGCCATTGAATGAATAGACGTTTGGCTAAGATAATACGCCATTTTATTTCTTTTTGAATCTGCTTTGCATTACTCAGTTTCATTTTTTCATGCAAACTTTGGATCATACTTAATTCTTCTTCCATCCACTGGTCTGCTTTTATTTTTAACTCGTCACTAGTAAATAATCTACACGCTCTTTTATTAGCGTATTTGGCAACGATGCTGCGATAATACATAGTCCCTTGTTGCACAATAGTGATTAGCGCCTCTTCCGCTTCTTTTCCAGGAATCGCAGCGATTATTTTAATAATAATTTTACCCTGTCTAATTTTAAAAACTTCCGACAGTAAATAAGGTATGGTTGTTGTTCCAAGGGCACGAAGAGTAAGTTGAGGTATTATATTTTTCTTATTTTTTAATAATGCAGTCACGATCTCAGGGATTAATGAATTATCCTTAATGAGTGCAGCAGAGCGTAGGGCTTCATCACTTACTGTATTATCATTATCTGAGATTAAGTTTTTTAAGCACTTATAAAGCTGGGTAATTTTAAAAGTCCCAATTAGAGAGGCCACCATCTTTCTTTGCACGGGATTAGGGCTTTGGCTCAGTTCGGTAAAGTGTTTCAGTGCTTCCTTGGGATTACTCGGCTTAAGTATGCAGTATAAGCTTTGAATAATAGGGATAAATAAGATATTAGCCAGGTTTTGACTCACTTTTAAAGCAGCATTTAAATCAAGACGAGCTATTTCTTCAAGCAGTTTACGTTGTATTTCTTTGTCTGGTTCTTTCGGCAATTGCTCTATTAAAAAGGGTAGTGCTTTAGGCGTGTTTTTTGTGCTAATAAAATTTATAAATTCATATCTTACTATGGGATTTACATGTTCAAGCAAACTGTAAACTTCTTTGGGGGGAGGCTCATTAACATAGAGTTTATTAACCAAATCCAAGCCATAAAATACAGTGTAGGTATCTTTTTCTTTTATAGAATTTAAAGCGATATCTTTTAAAATAGGCTTTGTTGCCGGAGTAATTTCCTCCAAAATATTAAAGCGTTTAAACGCAGATTCTTGTTGTAAGGTGATTTTGTAATATTGTTTTACTTTATAAGCAAAAAACAAAGCGAAAAGACACAGTGGAGGAATCCACCAGGTTAAATAATAAGTAGATGTTTTTCCAATAGTAAAGACCACTAATAAGAGCATAGAAACAATATTAGCAGTTGATTTTATATTCGCTTTGGTAATAAAACGAATGGTTGCGGGTAAAATATTTAAAGTAATTTCGGTACTATAAGCACCATAACTGTAGCCAAATATAGATCGAATAGAGCCTAAGGCAATAATGCTCCAAAAACCTGGAGAGAAAATAACAACTAAAGAATTAGCTAAAGCAATTAAAGGTACGGAATAAAGTAGTCCTTGAAGCCCGAAGCGCTTTAATACCTGTTCTGATGTGGTGGCTATTAGCAGACCTAAACAGTTGGTGATTCCTGAAAAATAACCAAAAAAAGAACTGAGCTCTTCGTGGGTAAAGTACGAGGCTGATTCAAGCCTCATAATGTATTGACTAGTTCCGGTGATGGTTGTTACTAATACAGTGCAGATCATCATGTAATAATATAGAGCGTATTTAATTGATTTAGGCTTGATTTTTTTATTGCCCTTAAGGTTCTTTTCTTCTTTATGAATAGGTAATTGATAAATAGCAAGTCCACAACTAGCCATCATTAATGTGACGAAAATTAATAAAGAATTATTAGAAAAGAAGAATACTAATAAAGGAACGCTAAAACTGAAGATGATTGAGCTTAAGTAAGCTGCTTGATTGCAATACTTAGCCACAGTTTTGTATTCACGCATGCCAAAAGAAAGAGAAAGCATACTCCAGCAAATAATAGTTGCTAAAGAAGTCATTCCCGACGTGATGACAGCAACAGCAAAGGGGGTTGCATAGGATGGAAACTGCATCAGTATAATTCCTATGATGAAAATAACTATGAAAATCCCATATTGAGTCAAGGCATTTTTTTTATGATTTTTAGCAAGAAAACGTAACCCTACTGCACGTAACATGGCAGTACAAAGAGTTTGCAAGACAATATAGTATATAAGTGCATGTGCGGGATAATTTGAAAGAATAATACTGTATCCATAAATACTACATACTGTTCCTGCAGCAGAATCAGCCATAGCTAAGGAAATAGCAAACTTAAAAGATTTATTTTTAAACAATGGTTGTACTGTAGACACCATTTTAATCCTTATAAATCATCCATGTATTTGTTGCACACAGTAATTAATTTTTTAAGTTATTTTAAATTTTAATCTGATATTTTATTCTCATTATTTAAACTATGCTAAAAATCTAGAAAGCTTTCAAGATCTTACACGCATCTTATGTAGTCTTTAATTTATTATAGTCTAGGAAAAAGCAATATTAGGCTTATCAAGCAACTAACGCTGCGAGCCATGGAGAGCCGAAGGCGCGGGCGAGTAGTCCCTGGTAGCCTTAGGGCCGGATGTTTTTCCGCAGGGAAAATATAAGGCCATACGAAAAGGCGTCAGTCATTGGGGAGCGTAGATTTTGAGGCCCGAAGGGGG
>CANJQE010000253.1 GCA_947476305.1 Legionellaceae bacterium | reverse complement strand
TCATCATTGCTCTATTATTGAGACTGGAAATGAAAGTTATCGCTTTAAAAACCGAAGCTGAAAAAGTAAAATAAATAATCAATGTGATATGTTTTTGAGGGTCAATTTTGGATGCGGTTTGGGGGTTAAAATTGGATGCTGATTGACAGGATATACAGATAAAGACATTAACGTACTGATGTCAGAAGACTCAAAAAAGAAATATTATGATTCTGCGCTTGTTGAGCGAGTGGAAGGCAATGATTCATTAGAAGGTGCAGGAGTTGGTGGTGCTATTGGCGCCGCTGTGGGCGGTACCTTAGCCGCTCTTGCTGCAGTAGGAACAAGTCTTATTATTCCAGGTCTGGGATTAATTGTGGCAGGTCCTTTGGCTGCAGGTTTAGCAGGGGCTGGGGCTGGTGGCGTAGCAGGAGGATTAGTAGGCGCCTTAGTAGGCTGGGGAATTCCTGAAGATAAAGCAAGAATATATGAAAAAGGCATTAAAGATGGCGGTATCGTATTAGCAGTAGAAAAAAAACGCCCTGAAGCCGATTTAACAGAAGATTGGCAACGCTATAAATAATACCTTTAAGTACTTCCTAATAATTTAGGAAGTACTTAAATCTCTTGTCTTTGAATTTTTTGATTACAATCCACCTGTAAGTAGTATACTTAACTCTTTTAATCTAATAAGCCCCTCATAAAAAGTAGACAGAATTTGGCTCGCGCAAAAAAATGTCCGAAAACCTACTGAAGCATGTAACAACACATTTTACTCAGACTAAAACAAGAGATTTCTTACGCAACAAAGCGCAATTTGGATAGTGACTCTTTAGGATTACTTGCTATGATTAACAGAACGAGGAAGGACAGCGGATGTCTTATACGGATTATTGCGAAAGCATCATGGATGATGCGCTACCACAAGGATGTGGTACTGCCTCCTCGTCACTTATTTTGAACCCCCTTCTCTCTATACTATTCATAAATACTTTTTCTAGCGTAGCTCAGGTCTTGATCCATAGCCGTCAAGCTAAGGTGTTTTAAAGTAAAATTAATTTCACTTTGGCCAAAAACATGTCATCCACGCGCAGGCGGGGATCCCTTTAAATTAGCATGGCACCAAATCATAGATAGATTCCCGCCTGCGCGGGAATGACAATCCTTAACTTGACGCCTATAGATCATTTTTAAAACGTCATCCGTGGATTCTGAGCCAAATCTTCTAACTTAATAATTTCATTTATTCTTGCTTTGCTAAACATGGCATTAATCACACTTTATGCGTTACAGTAGAGTGGAAAGGAACTGAAGCTGTTTAAAATATACGCGAATATTAACATGAAAGAATATTTTGTAAAGTTCAAATTGTAATTTACAATCCAATAATGGTGCAATTTTAATAAGAAAGGATGGAAATATGACTAAGCAATTAAGTATTTTATTAGGCTGTTTATTAGCTGCTAGTACAGCTCAAGCAGCAGAGCTTACTGCTTCAATTAATGCAACTCAAACACAAAAACCTATTGGTACCGTTGTCTTTTCAGAATCCCCTTATGGGCTGCTTATAACACCTAATCTTAGTAATTTACCCGCAGGATTACATGGCTTTCATTTACACCAACACCCTAATTGTGGTGATCATGGCAATGATGCCGGGGGACATTTTGATCCAACACAAACTAACAGTCATCAAGGTCCTTATGGTAAAGGACATTTAGGTGATTTACCGGTGCTCTACGTTAATGCTGATGGAAAAGCCACTACACCGACCTTAGCACCTCGATTAAAGTTAAGTGATATACAAGGCTTAACTTTGATGGTGCATGCTAATGGAGATAATTACAGTGATACTCCACCACTTGGTGGCGGTGGTGCACGTGAAGCATGTGGGGTTATTCAATAATATTTTGTAGGTCGAACCCGACATTTTAATGTATTAGTGTAGATTGGTCAGAGACCCATAGCCGTCAAGCTAAGGAATTTTTATGTGTTTAATCTACACAACGCCTACTTGTCCCTGAGAGTTCCTCACAAAATTTGCACACCGACGTACCGCGCATAAGCGCGGCACGTAGAGTCTGTGTATTATTTTATTTAAAAACAACAGGTTATGATTTAATTTTTTGAGGATCTCTCAGGGACAAGCCGCGGTACGTCGGAGATCTGGGCTTTACTTGGCGGCTATGAGTCATTTTGACCCAACCTACTGATCATTAAACCGACTCCGTTCAGGAGGAAATTTTTAGTCTTGAATGAAGGTCAGCTTTGAGTCGCTTTGGAGCGAAAAAAGTGCTCAGCAACCGCAGCATACAATCAGTATGTGAGCATTGATGAGCATTTTTTTCGCTCCAAAGCGGCCAAAGATGGCCTTACTAACTTGCTGCCTTTTGAATATCTTTCCCCGCATGTGTTACGTCTTGACCAAAGCCCTTTACGGTTCCACAACCCCCAAGCAGTGATAAGGCACTTACGAACAAGGAAAATATCACTATTTTTTTAATGTTATTCATGATTTCTTAATCCTTTAATGAGTTAGATTCAAAGACTTACCTTATCATTTTAGTTCATAATTCTAAAATGTGTAATGCTTTTAACTCAGGCCAATCTTCTACTCACATGCGCAGCATGTAAAACCGCCGCTATTCTTCCTAAACGAGCAATAGCTGGAGCAGAAAAACCATGCTCTCGCAATTGCTTCGTATGAGAACTAATACACATACCACAACCATTTAATACGGAGACTGCCAAACAAAAAGCCTCAAAGGTGACTCGATCTACTCCAGGATTCATCATCCCTTGCATCCGTAAACCAGCAGGCAAATGCTCTACTTCATTGTCTTGAGACAAATGTATAAAACGATAATAAATATTAGTCATCGCCATTAAACTGACTGCTAATTTGATGGCATTAATCAGCGCCTCATCCGCAATTTCTTGTTCTAAAACAGCGGCTAATTCTTTGTCATTTAAAGACAAAGCGACCGCTAAAGCTGAGCCTAAAATTTGTTCTGAACTTAAGCCATCACTTTGAGTGCGATCTAAAACTTTAGAGAGATTCAAACGAATATCTTTAGCCACTTCTGGAATAGCAGTTTTTATAGCTTCTAACATAATAAGCTCCTACACATCTATGGCGCTTTAGAGCAGACTCCTAAGCGCCAACCTCTATTTATTTTACATGTGTGTAGCGACAATTATTTTTGCGTTTAGAGGACAGCAATAAATTAAGCTAAAATAAGCCTTTCTGCAGGAAGAGAAGTGTACATCAATTAAACTAAAATTGTCTCTAATTTTCGTTATTAATTTATTAGTGATGAAGAGTAACAAT
>CANJQE010000252.1 GCA_947476305.1 Legionellaceae bacterium | reverse complement strand
GGCGTCTCGAAATCGATAACAATGCTGTGGAAAATATTATTAGGCCCTTTGCTCTGGGTCGAAAAAACTGGCTCATGTCTGGAAGTCCAAGAGGCGCTCATGCCAGTGCCCTATTTTATAGTCTCATTGCGACGGCAAAAGCCAATGGGGTTAACCCTTTCAATTATCTAAAAACCATTTTTGAAAATATCCGTTCTTGCAGAGCAGACGAAGAGTATAAAATGCTCCTCCCTTATGTTCTTGATCCCAAGTAAATAATTCAGCCCGTATTTCCCCGAACGCTTACGACAAAACAATTAAGAGTGATTGAACAAGAGTTAGGTAGAAAACCAAGCTTGATTGTGGGATTAACAGCACATTCAATCCATGATACAAAACTAGAAAGCTTAGCAGCAGGGATGAATGAGCTCCTTACAAAACCTATACGAGCCACTCAAATTCAAAATCTATTAGCTGAATATAAGATACAAAACACGGACAGAGATCCTCAGTTTACAGACTCTGTAGCTCAAATATTTACCGAATATCCTCTGTTAGACAGTTCCGCTAGTCTAGAAACCTTAGGCTCACGGGAAATACTTATTGAATTACTCCCTTTGTTCCTGAATCAAAATAAAGAGCTTTTTAATTCAATCAAACAAGCATGGGATTGCAAAGATCTTAATAAAGTAGATGAGCTAACCCATCAACTGAAAAGCAGTGCCTTATATTTAGGAGCAGTGCGAATGCAACAGTGTTGTGATGCCTTAGAACAGCATTTTAAACAACAAAAACCAGAGCTTCCTGATGCTTTATTTAAACAGTTTTGTGAAATTAATAGCCTTACTCAGACTGCTGTAAAGGAATGGCTGAAAGATAATATTTAAGCGTCCTCCTACTTAAGTTTGCTGGAAAGAGAGATTTTAGAAGTAGCTGAACCTGTGTCTTCTTTAGTTAAGTGACTGAAAAATAATAAATCACTCGCTACTGCATGATTAGTAGAAAAAGCCTCTACTTTTTTATTTTTTTGATTCGGCGGGTCGTCTACAGGAGCACTAAAAGAGGAAGTCTCTATAGGCGAATCCACCGCCTGTACATCGGCGGCATTCACTAAGGCACTCCTTAGTTCTGGCTTTAGCGTTTTATCTAAATCCAAAATAGTGCTTTTAGTCAGATCCTCTGTATTATCGTTCTCGTACTGTTGCTCTAAAAGATTTAAATCATTTTGTAAGCGTTCTCGCATTATCTTTTCATTAGACTTTATCGCCATTCTTTGAAGTCCATAAACCACGGCAATTGCAGCTACTGCAGCAATGGTCACAAACAATCCTCCCGGCACAAAATTCCAAGCGATCATAATAGCTAAGAGAACAACTGCTCCTATAATATTAATAAGCGCGGCATTTCTATGCTTAACATAACCAATTTGACGACGAGCCTGTTCTTGATGACCATGCAAATCCTCTTTTATAAGAAGAGGATGATTTTTATATTCTAAATAGTTTTGCGTTGCAGCAAACAGTTCTTTACAGACATCTGTAACGGCGGCAACTATAAAAAGAATCGCTGTAACTGGTGTCATCACTGCTGCTGCAGCTATCCATACAGCATAAGCACTCACATTAAGTGCTGTATTTATAAAAAGGAAGGAGTTATCACGTATGCGATTTAACAAGGAGCGTTTCTTATCAAAATGATTTTCATAAGCATAATAAAGAGCAGAAGCGCCGGTATAAATCAGTCCAAGGATAGGAAAGGCCATAGCAGAGGCCATCACTATTTTGACCAGCTCTACTAATCCTTGCATGAATGGAGTTAAAGAGAGGGCAGACAAAATACCTAGAAAAACGGCACCACCCGTAAATAGAATTTTTTTACTTTGAGATGTTTTTTCATCAATCAAACTGATAATCGTGTGCATTTGAATATCGCCAATTTTTTGTAAATCAGCATTAAGTTGGCACAATAAATCATAAAGAGTTAGATTAGAGTTTAAATATCGTCCCCAACGATATTTAGGAATACCTAGGTGTGTTAATAGGGTTTCTAGCTCAGCAAGAATGCTTGGAGTATCATCTTCTTGATCTGCAGAAGCACTCTTTAAAACAGGTGCATTGCTGCGATAATCTTTATCAGAATAGATGGTAATAATATGAAAATCTCTGTTGAACTCTACTAAATGATAGCTATAAGCCGCAATTTTTGGTTTAAGCGCTTTATATTCTCCACCTTTGATAAACTTATTAATCTCTTTTAAAGTCTCAACAAGCGAAGGTGCATGTAAGGATTTTATTTCCAAAGTAAGTTATCTAGGCTCGACCACATAGCTATATTATAGACCAATAAAATCATTCTTTATTGAAGGGAACTTAGATTTTTTAGATTAATTAGGAGGAGCAGCTCTATTGTTATTAGATTAAAAAGCACCCGTCGACAGACTGATTGCTTATAAAATATTCCTCTTTTCTGCTTCTCTGGCATCATACTCCATTATCCCTTTAGCTTTTGCATAGGTTACAATTTCATTGTTGCGATAGTGGTAAAAATGTTCTTTTTCGATGGGAATAATACTGTTTTGATTCACATCAACCCAGCAATTGGGTGTTTCATAATAACGCACCGTACTAATATGAAGATGTTCATAGCCTGAAAATAAAATTTCCATCGCCATAAAGACTTCACGCGCCACATTTTCAGCGGTAGGGTTACAGTATTTATTTTCTCCATTAAGAGACAGCATATAGATTTTACTTCCAGTTTCTTTACAGGCATTAATAATGACATGATCCTC
The DNA here is from genome assembly GCA_947476305.1 of Legionellaceae bacterium. Lineage (GTDB taxonomy): Bacteria > Pseudomonadota > Gammaproteobacteria > Legionellales > Legionellaceae > Legionella. The sequence goes on along the minus strand of CANJQE010000252.1, from coordinate 547 downwards.
AGGATTAGCGATAAAGCCATGATCCAACATATCATCCAGCCACTGACCGCCTACGCGCTTAATTTCTCTAAAATCAATGCAATAGCCAATTTCCTTTTGTGCGGAAAACACAAAAGTAAGTTCTATTTTTATACGATGTCCATGAAGAGAAAAACATTTCACTCTCTCATGCATAACTCGATGAGCAATATCTAGTTCAATACTGCGAGTAATAAATTGATCATGACTCATTAAAATAGAAACTCTTGTTAAAAAGGAGCGCATTATATCATATTAAGAAGGAGACAAACTACTTTAGGTCTACAAGATGTGATGCTCTACATGATAGCGCTTTATCGTGCACAATATCATCTTTATATTTCATATGCATTCTGACTTTGATTAATAAAAAAACATTGGCAGCAGCGTGTCGCCTGTTTTTGAGAAACCTGCCGGGACATCCAAGTCCCCGGCAGGGACAAAAACAGGCGACAAGTATGCCTCCGGCGGCCCTGGCCGTCCTGGTCCCCCTTGATTTTGATCCCCCTTCGGGCCTCAAAATCTACGC
>CANJQE010000251.1 GCA_947476305.1 Legionellaceae bacterium | reverse complement strand
TTGAATAGTATAGAAATCTCTGTTTTATTTAACCTCCCTTCTTTATACGTCGCAATTACGCGATCCCTCAAGTCCAAACTATATGCTTTCATAAATAAAACGTTAAAAAGCAATTATCATACAGGTAAATATACCGGTTTAGCTATACTACTGCTCTATTCTCATCCCTTAAGGTTATATCTTTGGTTTTAAGAGTAAAAGTTGAGACTAAGCTATGATCCAGTTCGGTTGTTACAGCAGCTTTATCAATTTGTGCTTTTAGGCCATTACCGCTCTCTGGAGCCAGTATTTGTTGAGTAGGAAGTAGAATTTCTTGCTTTATCTTTTCAAGCTCCTGCAATTGTTCCTCTAATGATGCTCGATGTTGGGCTACTTCAGAGCGAATTAGAGTTCCACGTACTTGAGTAGATGAAAAATTCTCTGCTAAATCATTAACTAAACCTTGAATCTTTTCTCTTTGCTCTTCCAATAAATCCAAATTTCGCTCGCATTCTTCTGCAATAGCATTTAAATCTGCTGTTAATAGTCTAGCTTCTTCACTTCTTACTACAGGACCCATGGAAGAGGAGCTAAGTTTTATTTTTTGTAAGCTAATAAGTGCTTCTTGAATAGCTTCAATTGGTTTTCTCTCAAGAGTCAATTGGTTTACAGTTGCACCTTGTTCTGTTTGAGTTTTTTGCCACGTGGTTTCAAGAATTGTATCCATGTCACTTAGTTTTTTACCATCTCGGGTAGCTTCAATTAGTCTAAGTTCTCTATAGCGTTGTTCTAGGGCTTCAATCGTATTAGTTAATAAGCTGCCTGTTTTATTTTGTTTAATAAATTTTTCAATTTGTACAAGAATTGTTTCAATCTTTTCTGTGCTATCAATCTTAGCAGGGGTTGATAGGTCATTTTTTAAGTTGTTTAAAAACACTTTAGCTGGTGTTCCATTTTGAGCATTGCTATGTTGCGATTCTAATTCTTTTATTGCGCCGACTAGCGCAAATTGTCCTTGTGTATAAATTAATGCTTTTCTAGTTCGTTTGGCAAAGGCAGGTAAACTTTCGTCTGGAGTAGGGTCTTTTAGCCATGCTTTATAGGCAGTCCTACTGACCATCATAACATCAGCATCATCTTTTGCTCCTTTAAGCCATTGCTCTTCTTTGCTACCATGTGAATTACCTGGTTTTACTAAAATAAGATCCTGAACGAGGGTATAAGTCATTGCGTCTTTAAAGTGTTTTTTAAAGTTTCGTTCAGCTTGTAGAGAGCAAAACCATCCGCCAAAGAATGAGCGAAACCCTCCGTAAGCCTTAGATTCAGGGATGTCGTCCTTAGAGATGTTTAAATCATATTTAGTTTTTGGGCGCTCACCTACTAGTTCATCTTTAAAACCGGAGGTTTTCAACGCCCTTCGTGAGCCCATATAAGCTACAGCCTCTCTAAATGTAGTAGATATTGTTTCCATAATCGTACTAAAAATAGAGACGTTCTCTCCAGTTACTCTTAACCATATTGGTGTTGTATTTTTCAATTGCTCAATACGTTTAAACAATTTCGTAGTGGATTTGCCCGCGAAGGTTTCTGGAATTACAACCCCTAATGATTCAGTAGCATAAGCTGCTTCTAAGATACAATCTTTAACATCACCTAATACCTTGCTTTTACCATGGAGATCCTCAATTCCACTAAAGCCATGTTCAACAGAAACCTGAATAGCTAGTTTTCTCATTTGTGAAAGTTCACGAGCTACACCACCGTCCGATGCAACTATATCATTACCATTGTTATCATCTGGATCCGTTGGTAATAAGGAATTAGCTTGATCTATTGCAGCAGTGGCTGCTGTTGATTTTCCACAGGCAGAAGGTCCTGCTACAATCACTACTGGACGGGTTTTCCATTTATTACCTTCACAATGAGTGGTTGATTCTTGAAATACAGCATTCACGTATGATTTTGTATAACGTTCTTCTTGAAGTGCCAATTTATTTAATGCTGCACCTTGTTTTCCAAATAGCTCTTCTAATTTTTTGGTAGCGCTTTCAGGATTTTTCTTTCGTTCTTTTTTCTTTTCTGCAAAATCTTCAAATTCTTTTCGAGCAGCAAACTCTATAAATTGTTTACGGAAAAAATCGGGTGTTTCTGTAGGAATGGGAAGTTTAAATTTATTACAATATTTTACTATTAATGCATAATGACGTTTTTCATACTTTTCAATACCGTCATACAAATGAATTTGTGCATCAGGCTTAAGGCGTTTATCTACAAATTTTTGTCCTGTATCTGTACCTAGGACATCTTTTGCTTTTCCATAGGTTGAATAATCATTAAGTTGGCCTTCCAATCCCACTTTTAGTTTTCTACTATCTTCAGTTTCTATTTGTAATTTTTCAGAATAGCTGTCGTCGCAAGCGGAGAGCATTTTACTCGTTAAGCCTTTATGAGCTTGCATTGCTCCAGATTTATTTTGCCTTAAATGAGTAAGTGTTTCTTCTTCAAAGATATTACCATTAAAACTTCTTAGAGGCGCTCCCAAGAGCTTAGTATTCAATTGTAGCGGAGTTCGCGCTATACCTTTTGCCGCAGCACCTTGATCAATGAAACTAACTAAAGCAAGGGCAGATTGGAGTCCTAAAGCATTGTAGGCTCCATCCAACGCTGCTTTTAGGGCAGCTGGATTATTGGGTTGTGCTAAAGCTGTAATTAAGGCATGTCGTTCGTCTTTTAATGGAGCATTTGGATTTGTTATTAGTAGCGAGTCTAACATTAGGACTCGGCCATTAATCGCTTGCGCACGCTCATTAGCACTCTTACAACCGCCAATAGAATATTCTTCTATAAATACAGATAAGGTTTGGGCTAATTTTGAATATTCTTTCTTATAATGAAGATCATGAGCAACTAAATGTTTTAGATAAGCTTTAGCATTTTTTACTATTTCACTTTCAACAGGTGCGGGCTGTGCAGGCTCTTTTTCTTTCGTAATTAAGTTTTCTTTAATGGTAGTAATGAATCGTTGCGCTTTTTTTCCATAAGTGGATTCAACAAAAAAACCTTTATTAGCTTCATTATCCTTTAAATAGGTATTATATTGCGTTGCAATTTCTATGACTTGTGGATCATCTTTACCTAAAAGACTATACATCAATGCAATATCAGTCATTAATGTTACTTCTTCCACGAGATTACTTTTTAGGAAACCATAACCTAGCTCACTACCAAAACCAGTCGCTGCGAGCCATGGAGAGCCGAAGGCGCGGGCGAGTAGTCCCTGGTAGCCTTAGGGCCGGATGTTTTTCCGCAGGGAAAATATAAGGCCATACGAAAAGGCGTCAGTCATTGGGGAGCGTAGATTTTGAGGCCCGAAGGGGGAT
>CANJQE010000250.1 GCA_947476305.1 Legionellaceae bacterium | reverse complement strand
GTCACATCTGATAAACCTAATATATCGGCAGAAATAGGGAGTGATTTGTTCGGCATTTGGGTCATTATTAAGGCAATCCTTCGGGTAAATTATACTCGACAGAATTGTACTAACTTTGGGCGTTCAACGCAAAGACGCGTAGAGCCAAATAAACTCTATTTATTAACCATGATGCATGTGCTTAAGGGTACAGAATCATCAGAAAAGGATATGGAGGCAGTGTTTTCTGAATGCCAGAAACGCTATCAGGGTCTTGCTTATTTATCCTATGATTATTTTGAACGAGAACAAGGTTTTTTAACTACTCTAGCCCCTATTTGGCCTCATTTTTCACCCATTCCTAATGACATTAGCTTACAAGCAATGAGTTATAGCTTAAGTGATCCTAGTTTATTTTCCGTCCTGACGAGCCGTGGAAGTCGGGTATGTCCTATAGCTAATGATTTGAGCCAACAGGATTTAGTTGGAGAAGAATTGTTAAGTAATAGTCTTCAATTATTAGGTCGAGTGGATACAGTTTTTGTAGCAGGACGGGAGTGTACTTATAATCGCTTAAAGATTTATTGGAATACTATTACTGAATACCTAAGCACCATAAAATCCAAGGCGGAATTGCAAACCATGAAAGAGGGGATTTTTAAAAAATTACCCCTAGCTTTATGGAGAGAGTTTGTTAAAAATGATCTTCCTGGTAATTCAAGTCAACTTTTTAAAGAGTTAATCAGTTTCCTAAGTCAACAAGGTGATTTAAAGAATATTCTTGATACGGCAATCACTGAAATTTACGATGAATTATTTAATAAAAAAAATGCCTTATTGGAGCAGAATAAAGAGAAGCTTTTAGGCTTAATAAATTTTCTTGTATCAATCAATTTGGAGTTATCACCGCAACAAGCTGTCGCGCTTGAACGTTTAAATAAATTAAGAGTAGTATATGGAAAAGCACGGGTGGACGAGATGTTTGCTCTTCATGAAACAGGACAATCTGCTTTGCTGGTTCGGCAAAAATCTTCTTCTGCAACTTTGTTAAATCCAGTGGCTAGTGGTCCAGAACCTAAATCAATTCATCATCGTACTTTAACTTTTTTTGCTGGCCAGTTTGATTCTGCACCTGTTTCTTTTATGCCTCAGCCTGCTATAGCAGAAGTAATAAAAGCAAAAACTAAGCTAGTGCCGAAAAAAGGTGACGATAGCCTGGTTTTAGCAAAGAAAGTCAGTACTGAGTCCCCATTTTCTGAGGCGGTTCTACTCGCAGAAAAATTCAGATTAATGCGAGAAAATAGGGTGCAAAAAAGTACTGATAATCCATTAATCATTAGCGGTTTGCAGCCAAAATAATCGGGTGAATATTTATTAAACTGTGGTATGCTCTAAATTGCTTTGCCAAGCTTATTTGTAATATAATGATCGGTGTTTTTTTGGCAAAAATCAATTAATTATTAAGGGTATTCATGAAACTATTAGTAACCTTGGGTGCTTTTTTATTTTCGAGCCTTATTAATGCTGCACCATTACACAATATTGTAGTATTTGGTGACAGTTTATCGGACAATGGTAATCTATATGAGATCATGAAACATCAACTGCCCCAGTCACCACCTTATTACGAAGGACGTTTTTCCAATGGTCCAGTTTGGGTGGAATATGTTATTAAGTCTTATTTTCCTAATTCCGCTTCTGCTCATCTTTTTGATTATGCCGTGGGCGGTTCTGGTGTCTCTGAAGAAGAGGACGATGACGTATTATTTACTTTAAAAAAACAAGTAAATACTTATTTACTTTCTCATCAAGATAAGGCCGATCCTGACGATCTTTATGTGGTTTGGATTGGTGCTAATAATTATCTTGGCTTGCCTAGTGATACTGAGCAAACTTTAAATGATGTAAATGCTGGTATAGTTCACGGCATCGAAAAAATCATAAGAAAAGGTGCGAAGCATATTTTATTATTTAATTTACCTAATTTAGGTAAAACTCCTGCCGCAATTGAGTTTGATGCAGAAGAGGAAATGAATTATTTTTCAATGCAACATAACGAAATGCTCTATCAATCCTTTAACCAATTAAAGATAGACAATCCTGAAGTTGAATGGTTGTATTTTGATTTAGGGACTATGTTTGCTGATGTAGTAGAGCATCCTGGTGATTATGGATTTAATAATGTTACAACTACCTGTACTAACTCTATTGTAGATGAACTCAGTAAAAAATCTCTATTAAAAATGGTAGCTCGGGTTACTCCCAAAGACAATAATGATGCATGTGATGGATATTTGTTTTTTGATTTAGTCCATCCTACTGCTTATGCTCATCAGTTAATTGCTGAAAAAGTACGGCAAATGTTGGATGTTTCGGGAATAGAGTTTTCTGAATAATAAAATCAAGCTGGACTGTGTGATGAGGGTACGATCAGATGTGTGCAAAATCAACCTAGCTACGTCGTTGCAAAGGGAAGTGAAGTAATCCAGATCAGGCTTGCAATTGAACAGTGATCTGGATTGCTTCGTTAACACTCGCAAAGACGAAATTAATTATTCATTGCTAGTTGTCTAAGCACACAGACTCTTGCGTGATCCCCTGTTCATTGATGCACCACGCTATGAGTTAGCATATAAATATATAGGGATATATGAAGCAACTTATAAGTATTTTTCTCCTCTTTTTATCTTTTCATAGCAGCCTTTTTGCTGAAGACTTAGAGATAAAAGTAAATCAAAAATCTATTAAGTTGCCTTATTGGCCCGCTAAAAATTCTAATTCTGGTGGGGTAATTGTTCTTAGGGGAGGGCTTCCAGTTCAATGGTCCGAATCATTAGCTCATTTATCTCAGTTATTAGACAAGAATGGTTGGTCTACTGTACTATTAAATTGCAATCCTGAGAGTGATGTTCCTTGGCTTACACAATTGCCCGAGGTCATTAGTGCTCTGAGACAAAATAAAAATAAACGTATTGTTTTGCTTCATTATGGTGAGCAACTTAATATGACCTTGGATTACTTCAGTAAACCCCAAGGAAAAACTATTAATGGTTTAGTTTTATTATCTGCCTATGATGATAAAGACAGTGCGGTAAAACCTGAGAGTTTACGTTTTCCTCTCTTCGATGTTGACGGTCAATTCGATTACGATAATGTTCAAGATCAAGTAGCTGCTCGTGCAAAAACCTTTAAATCCCCTACTTATGTATCTATGGAAATACCAGGAGCAGATCATGAATATAATTATGCTCAGGAGTTATTAGTATCCTTCTTAACGGGATGGATGTTAAAGATTCCGGAGTCAACGGTTTCAGCACCTCCTATAAACTCTAAGTCTCAATCCTATATAGAGCCCATTTATTCTTTAGAAAGCCATCTTATTG
>CANJQE010000249.1 GCA_947476305.1 Legionellaceae bacterium | reverse complement strand
GTAGATTTTGAGGCCCGAAGGGGGATCAAAATCAAGGGGGACCAGGACGGCCAGGGCCGCCGGAGGCATACTTGTCGCCTGTTTTTGTCCCTGCCGGGGACTTGGATGTCCCGGCAGGTTTCTCAAAAACAGGCGACACGCTGCTTGAATTTAAAATTTATTCGATTAATTTTATTTAAAAGCTATCTTCTATCATAAATTTATGAAATGTGCTTTTTTATTCGATTTCATGTGATTTTTGAAGTTCTTTTATTTTCCAAGCTAAACTACAATAAATACTTGTTACCGCTGAATGTATGGTTATACTTTCGCCTTTGAAGTTTTGTTTAGAACAAAAGGTAGATATTGCCTTGACCGGGGCTTAACATAAAAGGATTGTGTTGCAATTACTAAGGCGTTCTTACACACGCCCCTCATCATTCTTGTCAAGGAGTAAAGCCCTTCATGCAAAACGGTACGGCTATTAAAATTACAGCGCTTAAAAAAAGTTATGACAATGGTTTTAAAGCACTTAACGGCATAAATCTAGAGATTAGCCGTGGCGAGATTTTTGCTCTACTCGGACCCAATGGCGCCGGCAAAACGACACTAATCAATGCCGTATGTGGCATTGTGCGACCCAGCAGCGGCACGGTTTCCATAGGGGGCTACGATAACATCCTACAATATCGTCAAGCACGCTCACTAGTTGGTTTGATGCCACAGGAATTATCCACTGATCTCCTAAGAACCGTGCATGCAAGTTTCCCCGCACACGGCTCAAGCCTTTTTAAAGCCACATTAAGTGACCCAGTTTTTCGCGTTTTGCAAAATACTCACTAAACTCAGAATGGTATGGCGTAGCCTCAGCTTTGATTTGCCGTCGAAGCGGGATGGTGGCTGCTGTTACTAGTTGATCAATTGCTCTTTGGAATTAAGTACCTTTGAGCTAAATATCCAATTTCTAGCGTCCTGGCTACGAAAGTATTTCTTCGTTTGCCATTCAGCACTTTTATTTTAATTAGTAATGAGCAAATTGCTTTTATTGTAGAGCGACTTAATAATCGCCCACGTAAATCTTTAGGATTTAAAACTCCAAATGAAGTGTGGAGTGAGTTGGTTAATACAGCCTGATAAGATAATATATTTTCCGGTGATTGCACTTACAAATTGAATCCACGCGGGATTAAATATACTAGGTCTGATTATCAAAATAATCAGACCTAAGGAGTTAAACCCACCCACCCATCCGTTCCCTGAACAAACCCGATATCAACTCGTCTCAACCTTCTAGCGAAAAAATAAGGCTAAAAAATGGATAAAAAAGTGGGCTAACTCTATATTTATAGTAATGCTCCCTTCGTTCTGAATGAGCTTCAACAAGAATCTATGTTCCACGTGAACAGAAATCATTGTTCAACTTCACAGGAAAGCGCATATGATTCATGATGATATAAGCTTAACGGAAATGAACGCCAAAGAGTCGACAAATCAAGAAAACGATGACATTGAGGCTGCTCGACGTCGGTTGTACAATATTGCCGAACAAGCACAAAAAGAAAAAAAAATTCAAATTATGCTTCTGACTGATGAAGCATTAATTATCAGTGTCTTAACGAACATTCCCATATTGTGTAATCTCTGTGCCCGATTGAAATCATTTAGCACGTCGACCTATACTTTGGTAACTTTAAGCGAAAAAGCACAAACTATAGAATTACCTTCACGTATCCAATTAATCCCTGGCGTAGAAAAAACATTTGCAAATATAGGGTTAATTGCTGCCATAGCTAATTTCTTAACATTACCCATGCTTTTTTTAGCCTGCAAAATATTAAAGAAACCAAGCCCAGTAACACTAAGTACTTTTGGCGAATGGAGCTATTCAGCACTGCTTCTAGCATTGACCATTACCGCAGCAGCAGCCCCCATTACAGCACCTTTTATCGGTGCTGCAATGGTACTTATGGGATTAGGTTATAGCGTGTATCTTTTAGATAAATTTACAAGCGAAAGGAATGATCTGATAAAAAAAAATACATCGACAGATTATGATCTAAATACCTTTTATGAACTATTATCTGAACAGAAAAATAAAATGCGAGGCTTACAAGCTGATTTGCAACAGGCTGATTCAGTAACAATACTAAAGTACGATGAACTAATCATTCAATGCGTTCAAGACATTCAGGATATATATCAATCCATTGAACAACATATGAATACAAAAACACATATCGATCAGCAACTGGAAACTTATAATAATACCGCCCTACTCGATTGCTGTATGGGTTTTTCAGTTGCCAGTATATTGATGGTTGGCCTTTATACTGGGCTTTTTTTTCCACCTGTAGGTTTTCTGATTACAACCACAGCAACATGTCTTGGTACAGGTTATTTATTAAGCCGTCTTGTAGTAGCGGGAAGTATAAGTCTATACGATCAGCTTCACAGTTCTAATATCACGAATTCCTCTGCTGAACATAATTCAAGTACGGCTAAAATGATGTCCAATTTTAGTGTAAGGAACGTGTCCAACGATGATAATAATGAACACTATGAAGAACAAATAGAACGAAAAGAAGAAACGACAGAAAATCTGCAACAGGCTGAAGATCAATATTCTCATGACTTAGAGAGTGAAGAAACACATCAAATAGAGTCACCAGGATTAAAATTGTGAGTGTTTTCTCAATGCAACCCTAGTGTATTATCTGGTTTAAAAACAATCAATATCTGGAGTTGAGGTCAAATGGTACGAAAAAATACGTTAAGGATCTACAATATTATCAGTAGGCTGATTGAATGGACTGAGTTCACCCTGCATAACTTTTCCACGCTAGGCTAATTTGAATTTAACACTAGTTTGATTGGATATAATTATGCTCATAAAGATTTTTAAGATGTTGAAGTACAGTTAAATAGATTTTTTTCATCATCATGTAACAATGAATCCTTAGTACAATAACTCTCAATATCTACTCATGTTTTCTGCTGCTTTATTACACTTGAATTCTTGTTCTATAATTAACTTTAAGTCAAACATTGCATTAATAGGTAATAAAATGAGTAAAGCAAAGATAGAATCAGGGGAGCATCATACTTTTCTTAGAGCCATTAACACTGACCCAAGCATGGGCACATTTAATCCCAGTCTTGCTGTAACGGATGTAGCGCGTGGTGGTAGGAAAAACTACTCTCTTCTTGTAGAGGGTGTTCCCATGAATCCTTTTGCACAGCGCAATGTAGGCTTTCTATTTGATGCAACGGCGGATCCAACTAGTTATCGCAACTTTGCCGCCTCTAGTTTGTGTTAAAAATTTCAATAGGACTTTTATAGTTTAAACACTTTCTTGGCCTATTATTTAACTCATTCTCAACAGTACTAATTGCATCATCACTAATGGTGTT
>CANJQE010000248.1 GCA_947476305.1 Legionellaceae bacterium | reverse complement strand
GGTATTAAACCTCTCTTGTTTTTAGCTGCTATGGCTGCTAGAAACTCAAACTCTCATCTTAAGCTCTATTATGAGTCTCTTATCAAGAGAGGAAAAGCCAAAATGGTGGCCCTGGTGGCCTTAATGCGAAAAATCATTATCATCGCAAATGCTAGATTAAAAAATGAACAAATTAAAATTGGAACAACATAGTTGATCCAAAACAAACTTTTGTGATGCTCTTAGCCCAGGATGAGTAAAAGTAGTTTGCTAGATTGTAATTGCTTCGCCAGAGCTCGCAACGACGGCATCTATTGCTTAACTTGACGGCCATGGGTCATTAAACTTAGTTGCAATCATGGAAAATTATCCACCCTTATTTAATTATTTCTCCATCTGCATTCTTAATAATTTGAGTGCCATCCACATTTTTTTGTATCGAAGAGCCATCCATATTGGTAATAAGTTGTGAACCATCGGGATTGGTTTGTACGGATGAACCATCTGCATTTTTGATAATTTTTGCGCCACTAGGATGTTCCTCTACGGAGCTATTTTTAGAGTTTTGTTGCTGAATCGTATCATTACTTTTTTGGATGGTTTGTGTGCTATTAGCAGGAGGGACTACAGCAGGCTGATCGACTACTGTTCCCTGTGTATTGGTTATTTTTACTGTGGAACCGGGACCTTCTATCTCAAGTTCCGCTAAAATAATTAAATTAGATACAGATTGTTCCGCAGCAAAAACCAGGTTACCAGAGAAAAATCCTATTAATAATATTAAGGCTAATATAGGTTTTTGTGTCCTTACAGAAAATAGCTTGCTCATTTTCTTATTCCTCCATGACTTAAGGTCTTTTGCAAATAAGTTTAGTTTTCCTTTTATCAATTTTAATATATTTTGTATTTATATAGTTCAAGTATAGACTGGTCTTTTCATTTATATGGGGAGTAGCGAGTTTCTACTGGCTACCTATAGAGCAAACAATTATTGGGTGAATGTTGAGGTGTAAATACAACTTTCACTCTAATTGACATGATTGTTTTCATTAATGAAAGTCAGAATTCAATTTTTTATAGTATCGATTTTATTAAATCAGTAGAAAGGAAATAAAATTTTAAGTTATTGAATTTATTGTATAATAATTCATGAAAATTTGTTAAAATGCTGACCCTCTATCTTTAATCAACCTATATTTAGAAATAATGTGCGGTATTTAATTATCATTTTACTTTTTAATAGTTATTTTTGTCATGCCAATATTGGTGAGCAGATTTTAAAAGAATATCAGTCCAAACTTTATTCCATGCCCGTCACGCATCAAGAACACTTTGCGTTCAGAATGTATGCTTTAACAGGCAAGGAAGAGTACATCAATCCTATTATTAATTATCTGTATTTGCTCGGTGATAGGTATCGATATCTCTATAAAAACTTAGAAAATAATCTAGTGATTGAGGTGGAAAATAAAAGATTATTGTCCGTTACTGATAGCGACACTGAAAAAACAAAAAGAAGAATTGAAAAAAGTTTGAAGTTTCCAAGAATAGCGTACTACCTCAACTTGCTTATTTTGACCCATAAAATATATTTTTATCATATGGAGGCGACTCCCTTATTTCCCAATACCGTAAAAGTGATTAAGGTCCTAAAAATAAAAAAGGAAGATTTTAAACAGTTTATCCTTGATGAAGAGAACATTAAAACCTATGGTGCGCAGCTTATAAATTATGTTTACTATCTATACGACCTTGGAGTTGTTGACCTAAGAAAAGCCTATACGCAGAAATTTAAGAGTATTTTTCCTGACAATGAAGACGCACAATTATCTGATTTGGATTATTCATCCAAAATTTATGGCATGACTCATTTCATTCTTAGTGAAAGTCGTTATTATCAGCAGCAACTCAAGCCAAATTCCTTTAATTGGATTAAGACCTATTTTAAAAATCATATAGGCGAAATAATAGCACGCACTGAATATGATGTTATTGTTGAAGTAGGTATTTGTCTTATGCTCATTCCAGACAGGGATTTGCAAACAATTAACAAAATAAAAGCTTATTTAATAAATAGTTATAATAAAAACTATCACATGCTTCCTAATAAGGAACACTCATTTGATCTTACTAAAGGGGAGCATCGCAATATCTTAACAATCATGCTTTTTATCTGGCCGGATAAATTAACTCCAGTGCCCACAACAATGTTTCAAAAAATGTTAGAGAAAAATTTTGTCCTCAATGATTATGAGTCACGAATAACCTATGGCTTTCGCGTCCCCTATTAGTAGTGCTAAACAGCTATTACTATAAATACCAGTATCTTAATAAGGTAGTGAAGACAATAAACACAGAAAAACCTAAAATAAATTCTACGGGCATTAGATAATTTGAATTGCTTGGTTCTGTAAGCAGCTTGATTTTCGCATTGACTTTAAGGGTATAAAGAAATAAATAAAGAACAAGAACTAAGCCATAAAAATAAGAAGAATAAAGGCCTATTTTAGGGAGCCATTCAAGACTTCGTGTTTGGAAGTTAGCAATGGGTAGGTTTAATAAAAAAAGACAAAGATACCAGAGCATTATTTTTTTGTTACTCTTATCTTGACCTAATGATTGGTAAATCAAAATAAGTGGCATGAATAATAAAGCGAAGTAATACATCCAACCAAAAGGGCTCAGTAATAACATTATAATTAGGCTCAGGCAAAAACCATAATGAGGATTGATTTGTATTTTGGGTTTATATAATTCTCTGCTGTACCACAGTAAGATAAAGATAAAGATAATTTGATAGCTTATTTTGATTGCTGATACATTGTGCGGATTATTCAGATCAACAAAAAGACGAAAAAGGAAGCCATAAATTGAGGCATTCCAGGTGTTTCCATACCAGATAAGTGTGCTTATAGTTTTAAAAAATTGAAGGTATATTTTGGGTCCCATAGATATCAAGGGTAGGGACCAGGTAGCTAATAAAACAAAGAGCATCGTCCAAAAAATTTTATATCGTTGTTTACTGAGAGCAAAAATAAAAAGTAAACCAGGAAATAATTTAATGGCAACGGCTAAGCCCCAAAATAGTCCTGAGCAATAATCATTTTTTTTAAGAAAAGAATAGTATCCTGTCATGATTAAAAAAAATAAGAAGCCGGCAATTTGATTGAAGTTAGTATTCATCAACGTGGCATAGCTTGCTAAATAGAGGAGAATAAAATTCAAAAAATTCTTTTTAAAAAAGGAAGCACTAGAAGTGATATAAAAACAAATTAAGCAGCCTAAAATACCAAAAATCAATGAACTGTGATCTTGCCTCGAAATACCGGACACCAACTTTATGCAGCTAACTCAAACTCATCTGGTGTCTGATACCCCAGAGTTGAGTGTAGTCGCTGACGATTATAAAACACTTCAATGTAATCGAATATAAGCAATTGAGTTTCCGCTCTGG
>CANJQE010000247.1 GCA_947476305.1 Legionellaceae bacterium | reverse complement strand
ATTGTTACTCTTCATCACTAATAAATTAATAACGAAAATTAGAGACAATTTTAGTTTAATTGATGTACACTTCTCTTCCTGCAGAAAGGCTTATTTTAGCTTAATTTATTGCTGTCCTCTAAACGCAAAAATAATTGTCGCTACACAATAGAGATATTTACCATCAGTCCTAGTGTCTTGCAACAATATGAAAATGGCGTTCTGGATCTAAAAAGCTATTTAAGGTATCTTGAAGTTCCAAAGCACTACTGTTTTCTGAAAGCAAAACAAAGCCACAACTGAGTAATTGATTACGAAAACGACGCATTTCATTTTTTTGTTCTAATTTACGCGCTGCCGGTTTAAAAATTAAATAAGCTAATACAAAGCCATAAAACATAGGAACTAGGGAGGAAGCAATCGAGTTCAACAGCTCATTAGATTGAATATAAGAATGAGAAATCGCCATAATAATGCACATGAGCGAGCCAAGCAAACCAAATACAGAGGCAATATTTCCCATCGTACGAATAATCCGTACTTGTACTTGTGAACGCTCAAACATAGTATTCACTAAATTATTTAAAATACTTTTTAGTTTTTCACTCCCATAATGTTCTAATAAATAACCAATTGCAGTTTGAGTAAAGGCTGCATCTGGATCTTTATAATTAGAAAACAGTGCCTCTAATTGTCTAAATGGCCTTCGCTCTTGCTGATGAACTTTAAATTTTTGGCTCCATTTAATTAAAGTGGCTACATCATTAAGTAGTAATTTCGGGCTCACATGAGTAGGAACAAAAATTTGTAAAATTTCTTTGAGTGCACGTCCAATATACAAGCCATGATAAGAAATCATAGTACATGCGATAGTAGCCCCAAATACAAATAAAAAACTATTCAGATTGAGAAACACTCGATAAGAATCACTGTCGGTGTAAATTATCAATGAGAGTAAAGCAAATCCAACCAATATACCTAATAGCGAACTTAAAGAAATAGCCGCGGTTTTAATATGAGGATATTCTATCGTTGCTTCTGTTTTGATGGAGCTTTCTTGTTCTTTGATAGAGGAAGCACGAGGAACGGTAAATTTTGCAATTGAAGGTTTAGTTTCTTGGATAATTGTTTTTTGTTCTTTTTCTTGAACTAATTGACTTAATTTGTTTGCGTTTCTAGTAACATTGTATAAATGATTCATCTTAAGTAAAACAGCATTTTTTTCCTTGTAATTGCTCGAACGCTCAAATAAATTTTGATATTTATCAAGGGCTTGTTGAATTATCCATTTGATATCTTTTGCCTGAAGACCTGGTGTTTGAGTAACAGCCTGTTTTAAACATTGACTAAAATGCTCACGCTCATAAACCGATACTTCAGGAGGCTCAGCAGCAATGTATCGTGCAAATTTCTTAGGAATATCCCTATAAGCGGCTTCAAGACCCTCTTTGCTTAATAGAGGGCTATTTTCAGGTACATTCTTAAAGTTAAATTTAATAAAAGTGGACTCATCGTGATAAGAAGCATTTTCAAATAATGGTTTAAAACCACCAAATAAACGCTCTCCCATTAATGCACTGTGAACGGTAAAAAGGTATTCTTGATTTTCTCTATTGCAGCTAATAATAAGACCCGCGAATAGTTCATCTAGATAATCGCAACACTCATTATATTGACTGTCACTTATAGGCATTCTTCACCATGGGCTGATGTATCCGCTTTCCTTTATTTGAAATTGTAGTCTTAGATCATAGCTTTAGCAAAATTTGCCCCTATCTTAGCTTTTTATTTTCCAAAAAAACAATTAAAGTATTTTTAAATAATCTAAAAGGACATTTATGAAAGAAGGTTATGCTTTAGTTTCAGGATTTGCTCGTTCTTTTATATCCGGCGCACCAATCGCTGATGCAACCATCACAGCGCTTGAAAATGCTCAAATAAGACTGCAAACCGATGCAAATGGACAATTTGGACCTATCGAATGGCCGATAGGTGAAGCTATTACCTTAGTTTGTGAAAAATCAGGATCCTTTTGGTCCGGATACAAGACGACTCAAACACCAACCTTCATTGTTCCACCAGAAGGGATTAATGATAGTAATATGCTGAAGAACATCTCCTTCCAAGTACCCTCTAATATGGCGTATAGACTACTTTCTATTGCTATGGGTATTAGTGAAGATCCGGAATGTTGTCAGATTGCCGCGACTATTACCCCTCCACATACAACCATGGATAATATTCCGCAAGGGGTTGAGGGAGTAACCGCTAGTTTATCACCCTGCGTGAATAGTAGACCGTACTATTTTAGTATGTTCCCTTTGCTCCACAAAACTAATCCTTTTATTCGTAGCTTAAATGCGACTTCCTTAGATGGAGGAGTTGCTTTTACCAATGTACCACCCGGTGATTATATTTTAACCGCTGAAAAAAATAATATTCCCTTTTCGACAGTACATATCAAAGCTCGCAAAGGAGTTGTGATCAATGCCTCTCCACCAAACGGCCCTACCATGCTCCAAGAGCCCCACTCAAAAGAAATAGAAAAAAGCCCAAATCACCATCAGTTCTTTAAACCATTAACAGTGGGAATAGCAGCTAGTGTTTGTCTTGTGGGTATAGGATTGAAAACTTATCTAGGATAAGTACTATAGGATACTCAGGATAAGAATAGCTAAGAGGAGAAATAATGATTACACGATGTACTTGGGTTCCAGAAGAAAAGGCGGATTATCTACACTATCATGATACAGAATGGGGTGTGCCCGTACATGATGATCGCACTCATTTTGAAATGTTGAGTCTAGAAGGCGCACAAGCCGGCTTAAGTTGGTACACTATTCTTAAACGCAGAGAAGGTTATCGTAAGGCTTTTAAAAATTTTGATCCCCTAGCTGCTTCACAAATGACTGATGAAGAGCTGGAAGCTCTATTAACTAACACCGATATTATCCGTAATCGCCTCAAAGTATTTTCTGTTCGTAAAAATGCCTTCGTATTTCTAGCGATACAAAAAGAGTTTGGTTCTTTTGATGCTTATGTTTGGCGCTATGTGAATGGCTCTCCAAAGATTAACTTGCCTGGAACTATGAAAGAAGTAGCAACGCATACTCTAGAATCCGATGCTTTATCCAAAGATTTGAAAAAACGTGGCATGAGCTTTGTTGGCTCAACCATTATCTATGCCTATATGCAGGCAATTGGTTTGGTTAATGATCACATGAAAGACTGCTTTCTTTGCCAAAATAACACCCAGTGAATCAATAAAAAACGCTTGGAATCTTAATATAAAGCGAGGTGAAAACTTTTTCTTCATAAGCGATTTATAGTGCCACTACTTGTCTAGACAATTAATTTAATAATTTCTTTCCTACCCAATCAACCCGTTATGCTACCAGTTTAACTAACTGCTCCTCCCTATAATTATAAACATCCATAGGTTTTCGGTATTTTAGTGATTGATGAAATCTTT
>CANJQE010000246.1 GCA_947476305.1 Legionellaceae bacterium | reverse complement strand
GTAAATTGCTTAATTGAGTGAGTTGTTCATCTGAAAATACTACATTGATCACCGACATATCCCTTGCTGGCTAAAAGCGCGAATGATGATCCTTTGTACAGGAATGTCAAGCAGCTAAAACCTCAATTTGTGACCGCGCACAGTATAGTAGAAAAGTAAGCTAAATGGTCAAGTTAAACAAGACCATTGGTTTATAATGGTCTTGTTAAGTATGATATTTAAACCAAACGGGTAACACTCTATTCAAATAAGTCATAAATTTCCATAACCCTACTTGCGATTCTACACTTCCAAAAGGATCTGCTCTAAGTTCAGGGTATGCAATACCAAAACCAAATAGTCCGGGTCCAATAATACCTACATAAGGATTGTGTTTAGTATCTTCATAATTACCAATAAGAATATTTTTTCGTTTCTCAAAACCCACGGCATAAATGACTTTGTTACATTCAGGTAAAAAACGAGCAATATTAGGTTCAGTAGTATTATAACGAATTAAATTTGGAGGAAGTACTCCATCAATATTTTCTCTTGCCCAAATCGCTGTTTGCCCTTTCAAACCCGTATTATCAAATAAGATCCAATCCTGCATATCGATTGCATAACGACAAGGGGAACGATAAAAATTAATTACCTTTTTTACCCCCATTTCCACTAAATAACGTAAGATAATAATTGCTGAGTGAGAAGAGCCAAAAACCGCATAAGTATCATTTAAATTAACCGCTTGAGCTAAGCGCTCTTTATCAATAGCGGTATCAAAAGGCATTACCTCAACACCAGGATAATTTAAATTAGAAGGTAAAGCACCCGTTGCTAAAATCACATTATTAGCTTTATAGATTTGGCTCTCATCCTGTAAAGACCAAAGACGCTCAGATAAAGACATCGTATGAATCGTGGTGCGCTGCGCCACGACTTGATTTATTAACTGATCCGACACCCACTGCAAGGGTTCTACTACATATTTTAAAGTACAGGTTTTTTCTGGATCTAAATCTTTTAAAGCAAAATTAGGGGCTGCAAACTCATAGGCAAAAGAGGGAGAAGCATTCAGAAAATCAGTAAATAACTTAGCTTTTGTATTACTGGATACATTGGGCCAAAATGTGCCCAGATCTCCTACTTTAAAATAAGGGTCACACCAAAGAATTTGCTCAGCAGAGATACCGTTATCCAATAATTTACCCACAGCAGCAATACCAGCAGGCCCGGCACCAATTACTGCCCATTGAAAAATTTTTTTATTATTTGTGTTCAAAAAAACCTACCTTATCATTCTGAAATTGACAATTATTTTATTCTACTGAGCTATTAGCAGCTAGTATATAGACAAAAATAAAATCAATGAAATTACCTATTTACCATAAAAAAGTTTGTTGTATACTGCTGTGACTTTTACAAAAGGGATTTTGTTATGTCTAATTCTTCCGTTGAAAGCCTCTCGGGGCTGTGGTCTCATTATACTTGGCGCGAATTTGCTATTGACAGTGGCATAGCCGCAACTGTGGCTTTTTTCGTTTATTGCGTTGGAAATAACGAACACGCAAATATCTGCTCTAAATTTACTCACAATGCAGTGACTTTGGCGGCAGGATTTTTTGTTCCTTATACCATAGCCAAATATCCAGCTTTACAAAAGGATAATCAACTTAAACAAGAAAATTTACAGCTTTTTACAGAAATTAAGCAAGAGCTCACTGAAATAGAGAAAAAATATACTATAGAAAATTTAAAAACAGAGCAGTCTCCAAAACTAGAGCAATTAACTAAGCTAATCGCTGCTATTAAAAAATCCGCTTATAATTGCCTTAATATAAGGCTTTCCTCTACAGAAAAAGCAAACAACCTATTGAGCGCTCTTCTAGAACATCTTCAACAGTTTAGCTTGACTCTAGCTGATGCGCTTGAAGACTTAGATAATGAACTATTAATTAAAGAACAAGACTTTTGGCAACAAAGCCCTCAAGCCCTTAGCAAGCAGTTAGTAGATAATGAAGAACCAAGGCAGCAAAGCACTGTAACACCTAGATAAATTCGCTAGCTCGGAGCCATAGTAGGAGAAACATCTATTGGCTCCACTACTGAACCAATGATTTTTGGTACGTGTGTATTGTTATAGGTTTTTTTAATTCCTAACTCAGGTGACACTAATTTTTCATGATCAATGTGATCAGAATGAGTTTTTATAAATTTTATTGCTGAAGGTTTTGCAGCAAAAAAACTAGCTTTTGTTTCATGACTTCTGCGTATATCGGCTGTTACTGTTAATAAAATAGGTAAACCACGTGCGTTTTGTAATATTTGCCGCACAATCCAATCAGGATGATCTTTTAAACTTTCTTGATAATGATCAAGCTCTTCTTTTTTTAAATAAGTCTCAACGCAATCAAGTAAAGTAGCTGCTTTGATTAACTTACTCCCTTCTAAAGTATAACCAGCAAGGTTAATAAATTTTCGTACCATAGGTTTAGTAATATCATTCGGTCCCGAAGAATACATTGCCCAACATTCAAAACATTCAAAAGGAAGACGTGCATGCTCTCGATGCATCCACTGCTTAAGTCTGCTTTGTAGATATAGTGCAGGAAGCATGAATTCAACGCTAGATTCTGGTTTAGCTAAAAGTGCAGTACCGTCTCTACCGTCGGGGCTCACATTAGTATCTAATACAAAGCCCCCTATAGAGCGTAATAGAAATAAAGAAAATAATTCTTTGCAACTTACTCTATCTGCAATAGGGACCAAGGCTATATCACTATTAAGAAAGAGTTTAATAAATGAATAGACTAAGAATGCATCATAGGCTTTTTCTTCTTCATAAAATAAATCCTCTAGAGCTTCCTCCATATATTGCAAAAGGCAGGATTCTATAGAACATATTTGTATTGGATTATCTCCAACTAAATAATCTTTTAATAAATCATTGTAATAAGGAACAAAGTCATCTAAACACCAAAATCTAATCTGATGTTTCTTTTCTTTTGCTGTTAAGTTCCATAGCTCTATTAAGGCACTAATATCATGTCCAGCAACGCCACTAGCACCCGGTAAATTACTGGGTGGGCCTATCCATATATAGCTCACAGAGGTAGGTTCGGTTAATAAACTGGGCATAGAATATTGTCTCTTATTATGGATACAGTTATTATACAATATATACAATCAATATTCACAAAAAAACTATTTAAATTAGTTTGTTCATGATATACACTCAAAGTTCTGTTTTTGACTTGGAGATTCTTATGTATCTATCCATTCCCTCAGGAATGCAGTATCAACAGCTTAAGGTAGATGAAGTAACTACCGACGCTGCGAGCCATGGAGAGCCGAAGGCGCGGGCGAGTAGTCCCTGGTAGCCTTAGGGCCGGATGTTTTTCCGCAGGGAAAATATAAGGCCATACGAAAAGGCGTCAGTCATTGGGGAGCGTAGATTTTGAGGCCCGAAGGGGGAT
>CANJQE010000245.1 GCA_947476305.1 Legionellaceae bacterium | reverse complement strand
TTAACACCATTAGTGATGATGCAATTAGTACTGTTGAGAATGAGTTAAATAATAGGCCAAGAAAGTGTTTAAACTATAAAAGTCCTATTGAAATTTTTAACACAAACTAGAGGCGGCAAAGTTGCGATAACTAGTTGGATCCGCCAACCTAAGGCCATGAGATTGATAACTGTAAGAATTCCTATAACCTCTACGGCCAGGTTTAGGCTCTATAAAATAAGATAATGTCACTTTAAAGCTAACTTCTAAATCAGAAGGTAAATTTTGTAACAATTCAATTGGAATTGGCATTTTATGCAATCCCATTTCATTAAATTTGGGTTCTGTTGAAGAGGGCTCATTGTCCAGTTTATTAAAAGGTTGAAGCTCTCCTTGAATAATTAGTGTTAATTTATTCTGAGTGCTATTTAATGCTCGCTCAATGTTTGGTACTCCATATCCAACTGTTCTTAACATAGTTTCTTTAGCAATTTTAAGAGTATGTTGTTGAAGGCTTTCAAATCTCTCTCTCATTCTGCTAGTCCAGTCCGCTGAATGCACCAAAAGCGCACGAATTGTTTCTGGCCAATAATTTGGATATCGATCCATTAAAAGTGCTGCATAGCGTGATACTAGGGCACATGCTGCGCTAGTGTCTGAGGTTATTTCAAAAAATTGACCAGACGTTCTACCTGAAGTTGTAAGTAAGGAGATCGTATCTGCATTTGTTACCTCAGTTTTATTTGGAGATAATAAGCGATTCCCTCCTTCTGCCACAATATCTGGTTTAAAGGGTGCATTTTTGCGCCAAGCCCAATTCACGGAGGAGCGTGAACTAGGAGTCACATCATGACTCATGGCAAAAGGTGACCATCCATTAAGCTCTGGATCATTATTTGTTGTTTTCTGTGTGTATGCACCCACGGTAATTGCATTCCAGGATTGCGCAGGATCTTCAATTTCCGCAAGTTGAACTTGATCCCAATAATCGAGTGCAGGAGAAATATTTCTATTATTTCCAGTGGATATTATAAATAGTCTTTGTTTTTTATCTTCATATCCAAAACAAAACTGATCTATTTTGGCAGACCAAGAAGATGGCTGTCCACTGTCTTTAGTAGAGTCGGCTGTAACCGCCAAAGAGCACACACGATTCCAGTCTGGTCGGGCAATTTCATGCTTACTAACAGCTCCTATAGTAATTTCCCCGTATAGTTCGGGTTCATTTTCTCCATTTGGTGGTATAATTCGAGCAGATTCAAGCATATGATTAACTTG
This sequence comes from Legionellaceae bacterium, assembly GCA_947476305.1. GTDB lineage: Bacteria > Pseudomonadota > Gammaproteobacteria > Legionellales > Legionellaceae > Legionella. Next base: position 2,203 of record CANJQE010000245.1, on the reverse strand, counting down.
TATAAGCTCTTGATTCAATAAAACTTCCTGTAAATCTCCAAAAACAGCTAAGCCTCCCTGCCTTGAAGCATGATCACCATAAAAATTTGGGTAAGAGCCATAATCAAATTTAGGCCAATCTGGCTGCCAACACTCAGAAAACTCCGCGCTACAAAAATTTTTTAGTAGTGGATGATTATAATTTATCCCCGAGTCAATTATGCAGACAGCAACTTTAGAGTCTAAATTAATAGAAATTCTTTTATTTAAGTCTTCAATCCAATTATATTGATCTCGTGAAGCCAATTCTTCGATAAAGAATTTTGGCGAATCCTTTGGAGATCTTAACTCTTCTAAACTAGCAATTAATTCAGGGGCTTTTTCTAGCTGTTCAATGCTAGCTTTAATAAGAAAGACTTCGTTATCAAAAAAACTAATAGAAGTATTTCCCAATTGACCATTTATACGATTGACTAATTGATGAGCAATACTTGCAGGTTGCTCGCCTCCTTTTTTTAACCATATTTCCCACCATACAAGCTCATCTCTGTTTGATGGATATAAGGAGTCTTTATCTGTCCAGAAGGACTTAAGCTCCGCCAACCTAATTTCTTCAATACTATCTATTAAATTATGATTTCTAGGGGCATATTTTCCATCTTTTGAAGGATCAAGATATTCATTTATTTTCTTCAAAAAATAGTCACGTTTATTTTCTGGTATGTATACTACTGCAGTTTCATAACCGTCAATTTCATGGGATGAACACAACTTAAATCCTTTACTTGTATCCAGACTTTTTAGTGGTAGTTCGTAGTTTTTTCTACTGGTGATCTGAATATAAATTCCTACATCTTGCGAAATAGGATTAGGTAACTTACGTTGTTCATGTTTGTTAAGCATTTCATGATATTGGTTTGATAAAGCAGAGCCGTGAAGATTTCGATCTCTTAAAGGAACTCCGGGAGTTCTTCCTCGTCTTCGTGAGCTGTATTTTTCTTGGTTGGAAAGACCTTTTAATAAAATATGATTTTTTGACATCCTGTTCTCATTTGCTTAGCTGTCGGCGCTTGATTGCTTTTAAAACTAAATCTGTGCTTAGGTTTGCATCGTAATAAAGCACCGCATCTTTCGCAGCATCTTCGCAGGCACGAGTTACCTCTGCTGAACTTAATCCAAGAGCTTCATCAGATAATTTAAACCAATCTAAATCATCACCCTTAAAAATAGCTAATCGATTTTGAATCAAATTAATTATCTCTTTTTTTGCAGGTTTCTCAAATAATATAATATCATCAAATCGGCGATAGAGAGCTTTATCTAGTAATTCAGGATGATTAGTCGCTGCAATTACAATACTTTCAGAAACATCTTGTTCAACAAACATAAGAAAAGAATTTAATACTCTGCGGATTTCTCCCACATCATTTTGGGCTCCCCTTTGAGTACCAATAGCATCAAATTCGTCAAAAAGATAAACTGCTCTAACTTGTTTTATATGATCAAAAATAAGTCGAAGTTTTACAGCTGTTTCACCCATATATCTTGTAATTAAGCTATCCAGAACCACAGTAAAAAGAGGTAGATCAAGCGCAGTGGCAATAGCTATAGCAGACATCGTTTTACCAGTTCCAGGTGGACCTGTAAAAAGTAATTTTCTTCTGGAAATAAGACCATAAGTTGATAAAAGATCTTTTTGTTTTTGTTCAAATAATACTTGCTTTAATCGATCAGAAATCTCATCTGAAAGTACAAGTTCATTAAAATGAACAGATGCATCAATTTCATCTAAAAGTCCTCCAATCTCTGTTTTAGATGTTTGCACTAAAGAAACGATTGGATCGTTATTTTTAGAAAAAGAAGATGTTTTTTGAAACTTCTCGACTAGTTCTTTAATTTCATTAGCAAGTTTATGGTGACCTTGTCTTGCCTCTCTAGCGGCCATTTGAAGTGCCGTTGAGTAAAATCTTGTATCATCGCGTGCTGCGTGACTTTTGAGTAATGCCTTAACTTGTTCAGCAGTAGCCATAGGATACCTTTATTTTTTTAATAAATTAATATTTTAAGTATAAGACTATGGTAGATCCAACTAGTTAACGCAACTTTCGATATTAAAAAAATAGTCTTATAATATTGAAAAGTTACCTCATAATTATAAAGGAAAATGATGGGGAAGTTAACACATGAAGATCGATGTAAAATTGAGACTCTTTATAAAGCTGGA
>CANJQE010000244.1 GCA_947476305.1 Legionellaceae bacterium | reverse complement strand
TGCGAAACAGAGATGTTGCGTCATCGTGAACACTCTGAGATAATTTCTTCGCTTGCAAAAGTACTACAATATTAGGTGTTCACGATCAAACAAGAATAGGTGTTCACGATCAGCAAGAATCACTGTTCACGTTCGCAGGAATACCCATTCAGGCGAAAGTTAATAAAAGAAAGGCCTATCTTGCTAATCCTATTGGCGAAAATGGACTCGCACGTCCTATATTTATCGATGAACTCACCGTGGAGCAAAGAGGCAAAAATCTTGCTGAGTTCAATTTTTCCGAAAATGATGTTCTGTATATCAGCGGTCATTCTAATATGGTTGTCTTTAATGGACTCTCCCCTAGTGAATTGGCTGCACACTATTATGATTTTTTAAATAGCACAGGAATCAAAGAGGTGAAATTAGCTGGGTGTCATACTGGGTCTCGATTTTATGAACACAATCTCCCACCTTTAACCCGCTATAAACCAGAAGATCTTACCCATAGTTATGCAATGAAATTCAGTCAAGCGCTTGTTGACTTAGGATTAAACGATATTACTGTTTATGGATATCGTGGCGCTCTAAGCGATCAAAAGAAAAAAGCTAAATTTGAAAAAACTGCTTTTCATTCTTACGTAGATCTGTATCGATTTTTTCCTGGAAAGACCACACCCACGTTAGATGAAGTGCGGGGGCATGAGGTTTCTGTTGCCTTCAAAGATGGCGCTTTAGTTAAAGAACCGATTATCACAGAGGATAGTATGCTTGATTATAACGATGTGAATTATACTTTAACTTACTAATTTAATTGCCTTCATCTCATCGCTTGATGATGCGATGAGATGAGTCATGGCCAATGAACATCTATTAAATCATCTGTATTTTTTAGCTAAGTACTTATAAACACGCTTATAATTCTTTCTCGTAAGAAAGGACTTCTTAAATCGGTTGTTAATAACTTTCGCGTTGCTTTGAAAATCAATAACTTTTAGTAAGTTTCCCCAAAGTTGTCTCGTATGTTTTCTCAAGGATAGTATTTTATTGGAAATTAAAAGAAGATGTTAGTACAAGGGAAGCGGGTTGTTTTGGACAAGACCACGGTAAATTACATGAGGGCTTATTAATGTTAACAGATACAATTTTATATGGAAAATACCGGCATTATAAAAACGAAAAACTATATGAAGTCATTGGCTTTGCTCGTCATAGTGAAACAGAGGAGGATATGGCGGTGTATAGAGCGCTATATCACTGTGATCAGTTTGGAGAGAATCAGCTTTGGGTCCGTCCCAAACAGATGTTTTTTGAGCATGTCATGCACAATGGACAACTGGTTCCTCGATTTCAACGAATAGAGTAAAAATAAAATGGCAAAGACTAGTTCTGAACATTTGGATATTCGGCTTCTTAACAATGAAGAGGATTGGTTAGCGTTCCAAGCCTTAAGACTTAGCGCATTACAAGAGCATCCTGAAGCATTTGGAGCTTCCTATGAAGAAGAGTCCATTATGTCCACTGATAGTTTCAAGGAAGCTTATAAAAAATGTGAGATATTTGGGGCATTTATGGATCATGCTCTTGTAGGTTGTGCTGGATTTTTTGTCCAATCATCGATAAAAATGCGTCACAGAGGCGTCTTGTTTTCTATGTATAGTGCACCAACATATAGAAATAGAGGTATTGCTAATTTGTTGGTTAAAACAGTTATTAATCATGCAAAAAAGTCTGTTCTTCAATTGCATGCGGTAGTGGTTACAAGTAATCAATCGGCTTTGAATTTATATGAAAAAAACGGCTTTAAAATTTATGGCACAGAACCCCGATCATTAAAAATTGATAATCAATTTTATGATGAGCATATGATGGTGTTAAGGTTTTAGTGGTTAAATTTGAGTAAAAAACTCTTCAGAGAAGGGGATGTTAACCGGAGTTAAAGATCATCGTGAGCACTGTCAACCAGGCTTTATTACTTTTGATAATGACAAAGCAGCGAAATTCTATAATATTTCTTTAGCTAATCGCGCCAAAGTCCCGTCACCTAATGCTTTTTGCAACATAGTTCCTTGTCGCCCAAAATCAGGATCGATATCATTGGTCTTACCTACTCTAGCTAATAATTGTGGGGCACCATCGTTCACAACCCCCAGCATCATAAAACTATGTATTCCTTGCTTGGCTATAGAAAGGAAAAATTCGCTGTCTTTAGCTAAAATTAATGGCTCAGTCATTTTGGCCCAATTTAAATCTAACTGCTCTATAATGTATACTGTAGGTTATAAATTTACCGCAATCAATGTGGGGGATCTCAAAAATGCCTAAAAAAATTCTCTTTGTATTTGCAGGCACTGGAGATAATGCTGAAAACATGGAAAAAGAATTTGAAAAACCTACTATGGGTGAGTTTCCAGAAGATGTAATTAGAGTTTATTTTAATGGTTGCCAAGACAAAAAAATTGGTGGGCAACCTGGAGGGTTATTAGGCCAAGTCTTCCCTGATCTAGATGTAGTCGGTAGTAAAACAAGAGCCTGCTTTAATCAACAAGGCGAGTTATCCTTATCAGAATTAAAAAATCAATTTGGCAAATCCATTATCATTAGACCTGATACTACTGAACCAACTGTAGAGGTAGAAAGTATCAATTTAACAGGATTTAGCCGAGGAGCAGTCACTACGTTTAGTGTAGCAAGACATTTGAACGATGTAGGGAAACCCATATCACTTTTTGCAATGGATCCTGTTCCTGGAGAAAGCAAAGACATGGCAAAAAAAGAAGACTCTCAATTTTATAAAAACCACGACTTACGTGCATGCACTAATTTAAAACACGCTGAAGTAGTACTAGGAACATACGCAAATAATATTAATCTCTTCCATAACTCGTATTTTAAACAAATGGTGCCTCACTTCAATGAACAGTGTAATGCTGCCGTTTATAGAGTACCTAAAACTCACCATATGGACTGGAGCGCAAAAGCGGATAATCAACAAATTGATTTTCTGGCAGCTATGGGGTTAAAAAGAAACATTCGCCATTATGTAGATGCAAAGGATAAAATGCATTTCGTGCCTAAAGTTTTAGCACAAAAATTGCATATTGGAAATGCTGAAAATATTGTATTATTACCACTCTATAAAGAAAAGTTACTCGAAGAGCTAAGTAAAAAATACAGCGATGCTAAAAATTTTAATGTAAAAACAGCTCTAAGCCTACATGCTTTAGAACATGCTCCAGATTCACCGGCTAAAATAACTCTAGTTCAAAAGGTCATTAGTGACAAAACAACTACAGGAAAAGCCCTAAGAGAATTCATTACTGAATTTGAAAACATCAATCAATCGCTGCGAGCCATGGAGAGCCGAAGGCGCGGGCGAGTAGTCCCTGGTAGCCTTAGGGCCGGATGTTTTTCCGCAGGGAAAATATAAGGCCATACGAAAAGGCGTCAGTCATTGGGGAGCGTAGATTTTGAGGCCCGAAGGGGG
>CANJQE010000243.1 GCA_947476305.1 Legionellaceae bacterium | reverse complement strand
GATTTTGAGGCCCGAAGGGGGATCAAAATCAAGGGGGACCAGGACGGCCAGGGCCGCCGGAGGCATACTTGTCGCCTGTTTTTGTCCCTGCCGGGGACTTGGATGTCCCGGCAGGTTTCTCAAAAACAGGCGACACGCTGCTATTGCTCTCCTTTTTTTCGGGTTTTAATTCTCTCCATCTTCATCGGTTTATCGCCTAATCATAGGCAGAAAATAAAATAAATGATTGTTGGGGAAAAGTATATTTTGGCAAACATAGACCTGCGTCATTGGAGCATTGGATTGCCACGCAACAATTACTTCCTTGATCGGCACATCCCCCTAAAAAACGAGGTAATTCCTTAGGCTTGCCTTGAAAGCGAATTAACAGTGAATGGATGTTGTTTATGTCTTTTTCTGCAAGGACTGTAGTTGCTATTTGATAGGTTTTATCACTCATCAAAGCAAAGTTTTTTGATGGTTTTATTGAGAACGCAGCATTCTCATCAGCTGGTGTTTTATAGGATGCTAATAAAGCTTTTTGACAATCATCTACTGCAAAAAAAGCAAGGGAAGCATAGTGCAATGCTTCTATATCACCTGCTTTGTAGTGAAAGACAACCAGGGCATTATTGTCGTTCCAGTTATAAGAAAAAAAATCGAAAGCTTGTGCCTGGATGGTTGGTATAAACACTAAAAACATCAACATTATTTTAAGAAAAATTTGAGTTTTTAAGATAATAAGCTGTCCATGAATATTTTTGACGATGGGTACACTATGCATTTTTTCCTCCATGATAAGTCGTTATTCTAGATTATTTAGTCCAGAAAATTAAAGTATTTACAGCGGCCTTGTGATAGTAAATAAAAATGGGATATGCTGAGACCTTAAATAATTAAGTCAAATATAAGATGATTTTATGAGTTTTTTGCAAAGATTATTGAGTGGTTTCCTTGGCATTATAAATAACCCTTGTGTTTATGTGGCTGCTTGTATTGGAACTTTGGTTGGCGCTCTTAGTGGGGGTGCTGTTGGTTTTTTTGCAGGAGGGTTTATTGCTAATGCCTATAAAATGAGTGAAGAGTTGATATTGGATTGGCATAGTCTTAACTCTCCTATGGCTTTCGGCGCATTAATTGGCTTGTTGATAGGTGGCTTTATAGGGGGAGTTTTTACTGGTTCAGTAACAATATATAAAATTCATAAAAGAACCTATCAACTGAAAATGCTGTCTCATGAAAATATAGCTGGCGTTATATTAAGTGCCTTATACATTAGCATTGAGGTCGCCATAGGAATGGGTATAGGCGCAGTGATAGGTAGTCTGAAATTACCGGGCATTGGTTCTATTATGGGTGCTTTTGTTGGCATACTGCTGATGTTTTTTACGGCTTCTTTAGAAAAAACAAATAAATGAATCCTTTGGAAGATGCCACTAATACCTGATTTTTCACCAAAAGGCCCTTTTAATAAAGTCATATGATTATCTAAACTCCATTAGCATATTGTTTTTCAACGCAAATTACTATGGATGAGTTTAAGCCTAAGCGACGAAAATAGTGCACTGTTTTTAGAGCATAGAAATAGAGAGAGTTGCTGATTAGATCGATAAGTATATAGATACCTGCCATGCCAGAAGGGGTATAGGCAATTGGAGGGAAATGAGGGTGATTGCCTATAACGCAATACCATGACCAGGTTGAAAAAACAGTCCCTAATAGTTCGATGTAGTACACTAGGGCGAACATAGATAAATAAAATAATGGTTTTTTATGGTGGTGTAGGATCCTTAAAAAAAGGATATAACATAAGAATCCAGCAACATCGTTCAAGATGAATAAGGACATGAATGCCGTGACAAAAGCGAATTTACCCAGACACTTTTCTATTGCTTTGTGGTACTGCCAAACCCAGGGATTTCTGCCGAAATAATACATTGTAGCGTACATCAGGGCGTGCCCTAGAGGAATATACATGGGGATGTTATGTAAACGGTATTGGTATAAACCAAGTATTTGTGAGCCTATGATTTCCGCAAAGAAGCTACAAATAGTCATTAATAAAAGCAGCCAATATAATTTGCGTGGGGCAATTAGTAAAAACCAAAGGTAGAAAAAAATCATCATGAAGTTCGCTAGATCTTGTCCAGATGAAAAATAAGGGCTGAGCCAGGGGCTGTCGATTATTAAAAAAAGAGGGGCCCCTAATAAGATGATAAAAGTTTGTAGTAGCACAAGATTTTTACGTTCAAAAAAAACAGCGCTGTTTTTGATGCTAATATCCATAAAGTAGATAATCCCTTTTTTCAAGAAGACATTAAATTAACGTGAGTTCGGAGATAATACCCCTCGCTAAGGCAACATTTCGTCTTTGCGAGCCTTGGCGAAGCAATCCACACAGAACTTCGATAATACATCGAGCTGGATTGTTTCACTGCGTTCGCAAGGACGGACAAGACTCTTTGCTTTCCCATATCGAAAAATATTATTCCTCACATTAAATTATTCTTAAAATCATATAATTATTTTTAATGATGCTCCAGAGGCAATCTATTAAGAGTGCCTGAACAATGAATTAATTTATTTCATTATAGGGCTTCATATGGACAGGGTAAATTAAATACATCCAGAAAATTATACCTACAAGTACTAATAGTAATCCCGCTATAGATAAAATAACAATTTCTAAAATAAGCATCTTATCTTCTATGTTAGCTATATTTTCTCGACTTTGTAATTCGGTTTTGTATCTTAACTTCTCAATAGAATTTTGTATTTTATTTAATTCATTCTGTCTTTCTGGATTAAATAATACTTCAGTAGCCGCTTTAAGTTTTTCAGCGTCAGTTATTTTATTTTCTACTTCGGATAATTGATAGTTAACTATTTTGGGGTTAATAACTTCTTCTGGTATATGGTAGGCAGAAAAAACTAATTTTAAGGCATGAATCTCTTCTTTACGGAGCGTTTGTGTATCATTCATTATCATATCAATTTCTTTTCTTAATTGGGGAGATGATACTAATGACAGGATCGATTCATCTATTTTTTGTGGAGATTCGATAAAACTCCAATAATTTTGTAGGTATTTTGAATAAAGGGTATACACATATTTTTCCACTAAAAACGGAATTTTATTACTGGCATTACTAAACTCGAGTAGTTTAATATTTGCTTGATTCCTAGTTTCTATTGAAAAAATAATTAAGTTTTTTTCTCTAATCAATTCCATGATAAAAAATAAATTAATTACCGTTAGGAAGAAGGAGAAAAACAAAATGCCCAGTAATATCTTGTGCTTTTTGGGTTGATGAATAACAGTGTCCTTTTTTAAACGAGTTTTTGCCATTGCCATCACCATATTAGTTAGATCAATTTTTTACGATATATTGCAGAATTAAAAAAGTGGAGAAAATACCACATAGGCTCAATAGTACAAAATATAAAGAAATATAAAAATTCTTACTTTTAAGGGAAATTCCTTCATC
>CANJQE010000242.1 GCA_947476305.1 Legionellaceae bacterium | reverse complement strand
TGAATATAATTATGCTCAGGAGTTATTAGTATCCTTCTTAACGGGATGGATGTTAAAGATTCCGGAGTCAACGGTTTCAGCACCTCCTATAAACTCTAAGTCTCAATCCTATATAGAGCCCATTTATTCTTTAGAAAGCCATCTTATTGCTATTAATGATTTTTTGTTCCTAAAAAAAGCTAAGGAATTAGAGCCGCTCGCAAAGAGATAGTAAATTTTTGTTTAGATTTATCGTGAGTTTTAATAGCAGATGAAGGTTCTCCTTCAGGAGATAAAGAAAATTGTTCCCCTGGAGGCGGTGTGAAAATGCTTCTTGTCAGTATTGCTTATTGACTTAATTTATTACTAGTATTAGTAGCACCCTCTTCTTGTGCTAGAGTAGTCATTTTTTCGTCAGAAAGAAGAGCCTCACGAAACTCGTTAACACAGTTGCAAGTAATGCTGATTGCCGCACTAATATCTGGGGTTAGATTTAAGCGTAGTAAAACATCTATTTGTTGTTCGACAAGCCATAAATCATCATATGCATCTGTTGATGTGACATCCATAATAACTCCTACACATTTATTTTAATTTAATATATTTATACCAAATATTACTAATAACATTCACCTATTTTGTTTAAAAATAGAATTTATAGACGCAAATCCCCAGAAGTTAATCGGCTCTTCGCGTCTTTGCGTCTTGGATGGAATGGAAAACCAAGCATATTAAATGGATGCCCCGTAAATCCATGGGTGTCGGTGGTCAAAAGACTGCAACTGAATGAGTCTTTTGATGCTCCTCGGATCTTTGTCTTACTCGTTCAGAAAGCTCTTTTGTAGGTATGCCTGTTGTATTGGGTGCATCTCCAAAATCCTCCTCGTTTAAAAGGCGCTCAATTAATTCTGTAGTGGATACACCTTGAGTATAAGGAAGTATTTCAAAAGAACAGGTTCCTGCACATTCTTTCATAATCACCCCATAGTATTTATCAATTTTCTCAGGAGTAAAATCGCTACCATGGAAAAGAATATTCAAGCGGTGTTGCTTTATGAACTCTAGGGTATGAGTGACTGGTGAGTTAGGGATTATTTGATACGATACATCAGGATACTCTTTAACCAGTTCCTTCATAAATGCATCGATTGCTTTACATCGCTCTGTAATGGTCATAATGGGTTTTCGCTTGTAGCTTATAACGTCTTCACCATCACCGCAAACGCCGACCAATAGAACAATTTGACGCTCTGGATGCTTGCATTTGGTGAATTTGATTGCATTTCTAATCACGTTTTGATGGCCTAGATGAAATAAATCGTAAATTCCATCGACCCAAATGCGTATCTCTTCAGGATGCACATCTTCATTCCAGACCTCTGGGATATTGGGAAGTGCTATTTTAGCGTCATAGACTTCTTGATCAAAATCAAGCGGTGTAGGAGCTACATGCTTCATATAACGTGGGGCAGGGTGCTGAGAGAGTATCGAATAGGCTCTCAGAGGATTTGCATAAAGAGCCGAGTAGGCCTCATGAGGATATAAACGTGTTTTAAAGTTTAATGCCGATGGCCCATAACAACGCCATAAATAATTCTTCATAGCCTTTGGTTCAACACCAAAAAGATGAGTGGGCCCAAAAGGATATAAGGTTCGTGTACCCCATTCTTCAGCAGTAAAATGATCCCCTTTGGATTGAAGATACATCTTATCCTCACCATAGGTAATGATAGGTTTGCCGCCTAAATATCTTATCGTGCCAGGAAAGATATCGACAAAAGGCTTGCCAATGTGTTCGGTAGGTGTATTAGGTGCTCCTTTGGGGCTATCTTCATAAAAACACTGCCATCCTCCTGTAACTTCCTGAGGTTCAATAGAAATGCCGGTTTCCTTAGTGAAGGTAGCGTCTTGCATGAGGCGTTTAAATTGTTCCACACTATCCGGATGGAGCATGAGATCGATATCATCGTCATTACGAATAATTCCTCCTTCTCGTTGAGTGCCTAAGGCGGTACCCGAGCAGATTCTGTACTCTATTTTGTGTCTAACAAAAAAAGCATGTAATCTGTCTCCCATTGCATATAAACGAGCTCCTTCATCAGGTGTTAATAAGCTGCTTGTTGAATCCGTAGTTATAGTTAGAAATTTTTCTGCAGCATAGCTAGGGCTATATAATGCGACTAAGGCACCTACTAGCATCCCTGCAAAACTACGACAATATTCTGCAACATCCACTATTAGTGTTTGTATATTACCGCCAGCATATTCTCTCTGATTAATACTTTGTATGATGGTATCTATGATGCGACATGCATCAGACACAAGCTTGGATGCAAGATTCAGCGCCGAATAAACAGGAATGCCTAAGGCAATCAAATAAGCTAAAGGTGATTGGTCTTTTTCTTTTTTGGTGATGAATTCAAACAACTGATAGCCTTTTTCTCTGCTAAAAAGCTCGATTTCAGGATATTTTTTTAGAACGTCTACAAATGGCACAGCAACTCCTTATGTCTATCAGAAAGGAAAGTTTTTATACATATGATGGCTCCCTGTCAAGAATTTTATTTGTAAAGAGTAAAATAGGGAGAGGCTTGATCTTGCCAGTCACATTCGCTGTAGCTTTATAGAACTTAGATTCAATCTATGCCTTATTCTCATTGTTTTGGTAATAGTTTTTAAATTGACAAAGTTAACTTGATAGCTAGTAACTTCTCAATAAGTCCGGGACATTACGTCATCCCGAACTGAATGATCCCCACGAAATTTACCATTTTCTGCTCAATTCATTTTGAATGACTTGGGCGAGCATGGATTCATCGAATATAAGTTGATTGATCCGGTTATGTTCAATGATCAATTTACCAAGCGTAAAGTATGAAAACACTTTTTTATCTTTAACTGTATTGGCCTGTGACCAATTACGCCAATCACCCAATAGGATATTTGAACGATGACAGCCAATAACATTTTTACCGTATACGCATACGCAGGTAGGACTAAAATCCCAACAAACATTCAAAAACCATTCAAGTAGCTCTTGGTACTGCCAACTTTGTGTCGATCTCGCCCACCACATGGCTCAACTGCAGGCACAAAGAAAGACAAGTTCAAATCAATGGTAAATGAGTTAGAAGAAGATTTATTAATTAGTGAATGGAATGGCAATCTCTAAGCCAATAAAAAATGTTTAAACAATATTGGCCTTGGCCGCTCGTCATGCTCATAATAAACGCTATAAACGCTATAAACGCTATAAACGCTATAAACGCTATAAACGCTATAAACGCTGGACAGAAAATAACCTTGATAACTCGCTTATTAAACAATTTGATTTTCTTTCAACAATCGCTGCGAGCCATGGAGAGCCGAAGGCGCGGGCGAGTAGTCCCTGGTAGCCTTAGGGCCGGATGTTTTTCCGCAGGGAAAATATAAGGCCATACGAAAAGGCGTCAGTCATTGGGGAGCGTAGATTTTGAGGCCCGAAGGGGG
>CANJQE010000241.1 GCA_947476305.1 Legionellaceae bacterium | reverse complement strand
TCCCCCTTCGGGCCTCAAAATCTACGCTCCCCAATGACTGACGCCTTTTCGTATGGCCTTATATTTTCCCTGCGGAAAAACATCCGGCCCTAAGGCTACCAGGGACTACTCGCCCGCGCCTTCGGCTCTCCATGGCTCGCAGCGATGGAAGGATTGGGGGCCAAGGGTACTAGTGACCAAGAATTACGAGAATTAGCAACTGAAATTCATCATGACTTAGCCGCACTTTCAGAGACTGATAAATTACTTCTACCCGGAGGATGGTATAATAGTGATGGTGGTCACGCTATCATTTATCAATTTACGCGTCACGCCGATGGCTATCATTTTACTTTATTTAATGCCGGCGATGGTCTGCACTATCACGCTAAAAAGTCAGGAACCGAAAAAGAACTTTATAATCCCACAAAAACTTGGTCTATTTCTTTTCCACAAACACCAGCGGAAGAACACGAGTTAATTCTTTTTGTGGAGCGCTTATTTAAAGCGCGTTTACCCTATACAGCTAAATATCAAAAAAAACCCGTAGACAATAAGGTCTTATACCAAGAAATTTTGCCGAGTATCAGTTATGTGGGGGGTACAGAAATTGAATCGGCTCCTATTCCCGAGCATGGCTATACTGGGGGTCAATTATCCGGTACTTGTGCCCAACGAGCTATCCACCAAATGCTTAAAATAAATTCGCGTTCTGCTAAAGAATATCAGCGTTTTATTTTTAAATTTAAACAATATGCTCTATTTGATTATTCCAATGCCTGCGTAACTGACCAACAACCTTTTAATGCTGCAGTAGCAGAACAAATTCGCATCGCTATTGAAAATAATTTCAAGATACTAAATAGCTCTGAATTATTTAGCGAATCAGATATCGCCGATCATCGCCGTCAATTAGAGGCCTTACAAAAGAAATTAGAACTGACTGCATTTAAACCAAACCCCCAAGTTAAAAAAACTACGGAAACACTGCCGTCATTAAACCTAAATGCTTATTCTCTACAAGCACCTTCTATTAATCGCGACCATCACCATTCTTATGATGCTATGCCCCTTAAGCCTTTGCCTTTAAATAATGGGACGGACCTCTTAGCTAACTTAGAAAAAATAATCGCTCATATTAAAAATAGCTCCGATCCAGCTGCGCGTTTCTTTTCTTTACAGCAATTACTTTTAGAGTTACCCATCAATCCTTCATTGCCTAGCCAATCGGGTTTTTATGCCGAATTGCGCTCTATGGGTGATTTTAGCCGTTTTCAAAAACAGCTTAATGAGATCCAAACTTTATTGCTTGACCTAGAAGCATCTTGGCTTAATGAAGAGCAGATGCCTGTAATGAACGTCATGCTCCAATGCTTAATGAGTCTACATATCGATGTGTATTCAGTAGTTCCTGAAGGAAGTCAATTACCGCCCTTTACTCCTTTTAGTTCAGCCATTATGAGCTCTCTTTTAACGAATCAAGAGCGCAGTGCTTTTAATGCGAGCAATCATCCTGGCTTTGATAAAAAATTAGTAGAATTACAACAACGCTTCCACAACGCTACTATACAAACTTTAGATGATTACTATAGCTACTACAATCAAATTTTAGAGACTGAGCCCCAACTCAAACCAGAATTAAAAACCTTATATCAAAATAAATTTAGCACTAATACCGCCGAACTTCATTATGAAATTAGAAATCATGGGCTTGAAGCACTCTTTATGCTTGCACAAGATTATAACTATTTAGAGACTTTACCTGCAAAATTTCATCCTCTAACTAGCAAGCTTAAAGCACATTTAAAACATGAAGATCGTTTAAGAGAACTTATTAATCCTTTTTATGTTAATAAATACAGCTCACAATTCGCAGTAGCCATTAGCCATAATTCCTTTCGTATTAATAGTGGTTTATTCCCTACTTTTATGCCGTATGAGCTTCTTCTAAAAAACTTACCATCCTTTAAATACACGATGAAGGATTCTCCCGCCAAAAGAGCGTTAGAAGCTGATCTTAGTGATAAAAGTCGATTTAAAGAAGCTATTGCTCATAAAACAGCAAATCGAATTCAATTACATCCAACTCGAGAGCTTGATAGTGAGGGGCCACAACAAGTCACGCAAGAAGATATTATTGAGAGGGATTATTTTCATTTGCGTAGTAAGCCGAAACTACAAATTGCATTAACCTTGGATTATTTTAATCGTAATATTGAGCGTTGCGCTGATGAAAGCAATCAACATTATATAGAAGCCAATTTATTTCAACCTGGCCTTTTATTAAGTGCTCTAGCTAATCCTGAATTTTTACCTCAATTTGATCGATTTTTACAAACAGGCTTAAGGTATTTTACTGAAAATGGCCAACACACTAAAAATTCACTGTTCTATCTACGTCTAAATTATTTAGTCAGCCGTTATTTAAGTTTAAATGGTGATGCACTAGGCAGCTCACGCTTAAAAACCGTGCAGAGCGATATAGAAAAACAACTTAGCCTAACTAATACTCCCGAAGTAACTTATGTACTTAATCAATATCTTTTATTGACGCTAATTGAACGCTTAAATAAAGAAGAAGACTCAGAAGAATTGTTTCATCTTGCCTATCAGGCCTATGTTTATCTTCAAGGGCATACTAATCCGCAAATTTTTGAGGATAAAACACATCATATTGAAGTGGAAACGGCGCTAGCACGATTTAAAATGTTTATTAATAATCAAAGCCCGCTGATTATTAATACAGCAATAAAAAAGGCTCTACAAAAATTTTCTGACACAGCTGGTGAAGAATTTACTATCACCGGTTCCTCTCCAGTTTATACTTTAACCAGTACGAACTCAGCTAAAGAGTATGAATTTAATAGTGTAACAGGAAAATTGTATGAGGCAGGTCTAGCACATCATAGCGTACCGCTTAGTATTCAACATCATTCCTTAATAAAACATTTAGGTCTAAGTCATACCTCTGAATGTCTTATCAATTCAGATGAGAGCTATATGGTTTTGAGCCATGAACATCATAAAGTGTCTCTTTTCTACGACAAGAATAACTTAATTGTACAAAAAGAATGGACTATTGCTGGCTTAAAAAGTGAGTACGAGTTACAGGCGCTCACTAAAGAGCATCAAGCCTACTATGCTAATAAAGATAGAGATCCAATATTTAGCGATCTTCCTAAAATACTTAGCGATGGCAGTATGGATTTTTGGAGAAGCAAAAACTCTGCACGAACTGGCATCTTAGTACGTAATAATAGCCCCCTCTACTCTATCCGAGATGGTGCAATTTGGGCTTTAGACGAAAATGGAAATGAAACGGGCTATCAATTGAGCGCTTCTCATGATACCGCCTTGGTAGATCCAACTAGTTAACGCAACTTTCGATATTAAAAAAATAGTCTTATAATATTGAAAAGTTACCTCATAATTATAAAGGAAAATGATGGGGAAGTTAACACATGAAGATCGATGTAAAATTGAGACTCTTTATAAAGCTGG
>CANJQE010000240.1 GCA_947476305.1 Legionellaceae bacterium | reverse complement strand
CTTCTATTGACTATAAAACGCCACATGAGGTTGAATGTCTTGATAGATCTGCATAGGTAGGTGTCCACTTTATTGGGGTAAGATTATTGTAACGATGATCGCTTTTTATATTCACCAAATATTTGAACTAACCGACCGACTATTCCAGTTATGCAGAAAAGTGTGCGTTACTTACAGCGACTTATGGGAAGAGCTTTGTGGTTTATTCCGCTTAATGTTATTTGAAAGCTGGGAGCATATGCTCGTTAAATGCATGGAAAATAATGGAGTAGATCCACCTACAAGTATCTAGGGTGATTCTTTTTCAAAACTTTATTAACTTAGAGCCGTATACATTTGTCCAATGAACCATTATGTACAAATTAAGAACATAAAAAGTTTCCGACACAGTACTTTTCTGTCATAATATCCAATATAATTGTTTAAAATACAGGCTAATTTTTCTGCAACAATGATACTTTAAAAAAAGTAATTAAAAGAAGCGACTGACTGAGAATAGCTGTAAAGGCGCCCGTCTTTGCGAGCCGCAGGCGCGGCAATCCAGTTCGAATCTTCGCTCCTCCCAAAAACATAAGGTTGCCCTCATCTAAGGTAGAGTATAATATGACTAACATATGATCTAAATGGCGCGATAAAATGCAAGATAAAAACACTGTAAGATCAACCCTTGAACAACTTAAAGAAGCCCAACTAAAACGCATTAGGCGCGTTGTCTGCAGTGGTGGCGGCGCTAAGGGTGTAGTTTACCCAGGCTCTTATAAAGCCATGGAAGATACTGGAGTATTTGCAGGAGTAGAAGAGCTGTCGGGGGCTTCTGCAGGTGCTATTACTTCGGCCATGCTAGCGTTTGGCATGCCCTCTTCCGAATTTCGTAAAAAGCTCTTAACTACCAACCTTAAAGATTTGATGGGTGATCGGGTGGGTTCCTTTTTAGGTTCAAATCCTCCTGGGATCGCCATGATTACGAAGGACGGGAAACCCTTAGAAAACTTTATTCGTGAAAATATCATTACCACAGTACGCACTAATTTAGCTGGCATCGATAATTTAGAAGCGTTAGCAAAGGCAAACCCCGAGCTACAACAACTCTTAACCAAACTACAATCAGACACCCCCGTCATCACCTTTCGTGATTTAGAAACACTTAATCATCATTTTCCCGACAAATTTAAACAGCTAAATATGCCTGCAGTTCAATTTCCCAATGGTGAAGTGCAAATTTTTAATAGTAAATTAACACCTGATGTTGAAGTAGCATTGGCCTGTCGTGCCTCTGCCTCCATTCCTGTAATTTTAGAACCCGTTACTATCGAAATTAATGGTGTAACTAAACGCTTTGTCGATGGCGGCATGTTTGACAATTTACCCACCGATTATTTCGACTTACAAGAGGATGGCAGCTTCGCTAAAAATTCAACGCCTGAGCAAACCTTGGTTTTTGCGTTTGGGGAAGGTTTAAAGAATGAAGACAACCAAGTCTTTCAAGCCCTGTATGGCCAGCGTTGGGATGAACTAGTTGAAGATCAATTGTTCGATACCTTAATTCGTCAAATTGTTAAATTAAACGAAGGCTTGATAGCCCCATTAGAAGCGCAAACACAAGCAATTGATACTGAATTAAACAAGTTAGTGGTTGACAAAGCCATTACAGCTGAAGAAGCCAAGGTTATTGGTGGCGCCATCAAAGAATCCATTAGCAACCTTCTATTAAAGCCCCAAGAAAATGAGGAGTTCTGGAGTACTTATAGACACGAGAACACAGCCGATGGCAAATCAACTTTATTAGTGAATTACATAAAAGAACAAATGAAACCTGTTTTATACAATGCAGGCATGATAGAGCAACTGAAAAGAAATACTTTACTTTCCGTATTGGGTGATTTGACCATACCTTATAAAAATACCGATCAAAAAGAACAGGGCTATCACAAACTACGATCTGAATATGCGCTACGCACAGTAGAATTGCGGGTAGGTGATATTAAAACCACTAGTTTTGACGAAGCGACTAAAGTAGCCAGGGTAATGGATGCTTTAGGATATTTAGATACAATTGGCCATATTACCAATCATGACTTACATGATCCAGATGTGTTTAATGCTGATAAATTTTATGTCGACACAGTCGCTCGTTTTAATGCCATTTATCAAGCAACGATCAGTGGCGCGGGTAAAAATATCAAAACTGATACGTTAGTCGGGGCAATTCATAATCTAGAAACTGAACTTAGTCAGAAAGGCTTAACCAAAGAACAAATTGCGAGACAAGTATTTCAACTCATTAAAGATAATGAGGAGCGTGATCTAAAGTCGCCAGAGGCTTTCGCTTTATCACGCGCGGTCGAATTTCATAATAAAGTACTGAACGAAGAAGAGTTATTCAAAGAGACCTATGAAGAAAGCTTTAAGCGCAGTGGTCATTTAGCGGTTTCAAACATTACCGGGGAAACGATTAACAAATCCAACACGCTGCATGAAAAGTTGAAAGATAAAAATATGTTTGAGCTCTATCTCAACCAACCTACAAGTGAACATCAAACACGAATGGATAAAGTCTTCGCACCCTTGCAAGTGCTTTTTAATCAACATCCCAATCAACAAGGGATTGCCGAATATAATGCGAAATTAAAAGCGTTAGAAACAGCATTAGCAACATTCAACAGCACCCATGCCTCTGAAAAAGATCAACAATTCTATGCACAAGGCCAAGCAATATTAGCCTCTGTAAACGAACTTGCCAAAGACAACACTCACTTGGTAAGACCGTCTAATTTAGCAAAACTCACTCAAGTTCTTTCTTTGGCAACCAAAACATTAGAAGAAGTTGACGATAAGAAAAAAACAGCATCTAACGTTGAAGCATTGGCTAAACTTTCACAATCAGTGCCTGGTAAAAGCTCAGCATGGCAAAAAGTAGGGTATGCATTACTTGCTGTTGCTTGTGCAGCCTTACTCTGTGTGGGTATTTTGGCGGCTATCCCCTCTGGCGGCAGTAGCTTACTATTGACAGCCATTGGCGCGACAGGCTTAAGTGTGGCGGCCGCTGCAGGTGTTGGGGCTGGTGTTGTTACCGCTACAGCTGCAACTAGCGCAATCTTAATTACGGAAAATAGCGAAAAGGGACTCGCTAGTGAGATTTCAAAATTTAAAAATGCCTTGCGTGAAATTAATAAAGAGAATAATAGCAACGATGAAACAGCGGACTCACCCCTGATTCCAAGGGGCTAATAAAAGCCTCTACCGAATGTTAGAGGCTGATAGTATTATTATGAGAATAATGGAGCGAGGGAGTCTGGATCCTACATTTCGCCAGCTATTCTCAGCTAGCCCTATAGACCAATACTGGCGTACGGTTTTAATTTAATCTTTCGCACTAATTTCGAATATTCACGGCGGATCCAACTAGTTATCGCAACTTTGCCACCTCTAGTTTGTGTTAAAAATTTCAATAGGACTTTTATAGTTTAAACACTTTCTTGGCCTATTATTTAACTCATTCTCAACAGTACTAATTGCATCATCACTAATGGTGTTAAAATCAGTCCCTTTTG
>CANJQE010000239.1 GCA_947476305.1 Legionellaceae bacterium | reverse complement strand
TGTGTCGATTTAAAAAAAAGACAACTTAATCAACTTATAATAGATGACTAATGGGACTTTTGACTAACCAGCAGAAAGGGGGATTTTAGGGGCTAATTTTGCTTCTGAAAAAACGCAATTTTAATTGTCGCTACACATCTATATACCTAATTTTTGAATATCTACCCTTTATATGATCTTATTTAACAGTTTATTAGCTATTCATATTATGGCGGGTTGCATCGCAATGAGTACTTCAATTGCTGCTTTGAGTACTAAAAAGGGAAAACATAAACACCGAATCTTTGGTCGTTATTTTTTTTATAGTATGAATGGCTTATTTTTTACTGCCATACCGATGTCCTTACTTCAAGAGAATCGTTTTTTATTTTGTATTGCGATTTTTAGTTACTATTTAGCATGGACTGGTTGGCGTTATGCCTTAAGAAAAATATTGCCAGCTACTAGGGTAGATAAGCTGATAAGTTTTATCATGTTGCTTGTTTCAATCGGGATGATCTCCCTTGCCTTTTGGAATTGGAATTCTTCTTCCTATGAATCCATTGTCCTTCTTGTGTTTGGTCTTTTAGGTGGTCGTTTTAGTCTGAGTGACTTAATACTTTTTAGACAAACACACTATCCTAAGCATGAACGGTTCATTCGTCATATTGGGGGCATGGTAGGTGGTACGATTGCAGTATTTACTGCGGTTTTAGTAGTTAATGTACGCTTTCAACCAGAGTGGATCCTTTGGTTAGGACCCACCATTATCTTTATTCCTCTAATTGCCTATTGGGTGATTAGAGTGAAAAAAGGTCAACTTTAAAATGAGCTGCTCTTTTCTGTAAAGGTGACCACAATATTGGTATAGAACAGAGTAGAGGTGCTTTCATAGCCTGAATCAGTACCAAAAATTAACCAGGCTTCTCCCTTATTATTGCTAGTAAATCGGTAATTGTTAATTTTTTGTAGCATGTCTTCGGTAGGTTGATAGGGTAGGGTTTTGATTCGATATAGGAAGTCTTGGTTATCAACACCGACATCACCAATTAAGATCATCTCTTTACCATCAGTACCTTGATTGCCTTTATCTAAGCTCATTCGATAATAATGACCTGAATCCACGTAACGACCTGGTTTTTGAGGAATCAAGCCCATTTTCATATAGACGGATGTTCCTGGCGATCCTCCAACACCAATAGATTCATTACTTGCATTAGAAGCAAACTCCAGGGAAAAACCAACTTGATACCTGGTATTAGGTTTTAAATGGTCCAATTTTTTATAAGCAAACATAAACAAATCATCACTATGATTATTTCCAGAGATTTTTAAAGCACGTTGACCCGTAGCAATTTCAGGTGGCAATGAACTTTGTTCTGCATGATTCAGTTCATAGAATTGCTCCTCACCCACTGGATAATCCGCATAGGATACCTCAAAATGTTCATCTTTTGAAAAGGTGAATTTATAGGTTTTTATTTTCGGGTAGGGAGTAATTTGCTGGGATGCAAATAAAGGCTTGGAGATTAAAGAGATTGCTACAAATAAGCTAAAAATTAAAGGGTTCATTTAGGTCTATCCATTCTAAAGATATTGATGCTCAGATTATAAGCATTTTTAACCCAAATAAAAACTTCTTAGAGTATTCCTACGCAATCACAGGCACTACCGTTTGATAGCGCAAATAGATCTCTGTTAATCTGCTGTCTGTATCCTCTTGTAATGCTTCATGTTCCTCTGAAGAAAAGACTATATCCCGCTCATTGTTTAAGAGTTGGAGAAATTTATCCGCGGAACTTAATTTGGTTTCCTTAGAATATTTTCCAAATAAACTAAATAATTTAAGCTCTTTATTGCGTGTTGCAATATAGCCCTGAGTTTCATTTTTTCCTTTTTCTTGTAGTGCTAATACAGTAGCAGATTTTAAAAAGAGACAGGTACTCACCCAAGGTTGCATCATGGTATTTTCGATGTTGTCTAATAAGTAGGTTCCAATAATAATTTGGCACTTTCTTTTCGCAGAAACATTTGCAAAAGGTGCTAGTTGCTTTAAACCTTCATTAGAAGACTTTAAAATATCAAGCATATTCGATAGCTCATCTATGGTGTCAGCAACGGGTGTTTTGTCAGGAAGCTCGCTAATGGCTTTTTTAAGGTGCCTAGTTCCATAATTGCTTATTTGATTTTGTACCAGCTGCTGCATATTTACAAAAGAGAGTTCTGTAGAATAGCTGGCAATAAGTTTTATTAGCTCTTGAGGTCGTTTTAATAACAGGAGCAAGCAGCATTTTTCAGCACAACGCTCCTCAGCTGTTGTAGCTATTCTGGTATCAATGGCAGAAAATAACAAAGACAATAGTTCTTCATCAAAGCCATTTTTATACAAAGCATTTTGAAAGTAAGAAAAGCAAATCATTATTTGATAGAGAGAATTCATCAATGACTGAAGCTGGTGAGCGTTTTTAGTAGATTGAGCATCGGTAATTCGTTGGCTAAGCAACTCTAAATAATAGTCATTATTAGGTCCGTCATGATGTGGTGGGTATCCTAAAGGACGGGTAGTATTCTGCAGCATCAGCAAAAAGATGTGAATATTAAAATCAGGGTATTTATCTTGTAATTTCTTATCAAGTGCAGCTAAAACATCCTTATCAAATAACATAGTTCACCTGTTTTATTAGAGCTCCTGCTTAAGCCACAGCTATGCTTTATTCCGGCGTTATTCCAGGTTTTGTGTCCCCATCTTCCCAACTAGGGCTGCCTTGTCCTAAAGCAAAATCTACAGTTTATGCAAAAGAACTCTATTGAGTTAGAGTTAAACTAAAACTGCTTTTTCTCAACATAACAGGAATTTTTTAAAAAAAATATACTCAGTTTGTTTTTTTGCAGATCTCTTTGCGTATTAATCTTAAATGGTTTTATTTAAGCGAAAAATTTTATTAAAAGATTAAATGCTTACTTATTAAAAAAATTATTTCCTGTATTATAATGCTCATGATTTGAGCTTGAGGGAATACTCCTTCAATTTGCTGAAAAATGTTCCAATGAATATAAGGATAATAATGCCTATAGAGCAGCAACAAGCAGAGAATACAGATGCGATTAAGAAAGCAATTACTACGCTTGAAAAAATCACTTATGATTCAGTTGCAGCATTAATTCCACAAATGCTTGCTGAAAAAAGCCTGGTATTAGATGCATCTGCTTATCTTCCCGCAAATCCAGAGCTAAAATATGGTGTAGGTCGCTATCTTGTTTATGAACATAGTGAAGCTGATAATCAATTTTCAATTTGGGCCTTTGCCTTTGCTCCAAAGCAAAAGACAAGTATTCATGATCATCAATACAGAGGAACAGTTACTGTATTGCAGGGGCCTATATCAGAAAAATATTATACGCCTACAGAGGGAGGCAAGGCCGTATTGTGTGCACGATATAGCTAAACCGGTATATTTACCTGTATGATAATTGCTTTTTAACGTTTTATTTATGAAAGCATATAGTTTGGACTTGAGGGATCGCGTAATTGCGACGTATAAAGAAGGGAGGTTAAATAAAACAGAGATTTCTATACTATTCA
>CANJQE010000238.1 GCA_947476305.1 Legionellaceae bacterium | reverse complement strand
GAATAGTATAGAAATCTCTGTTTTATTTAACCTCCCTTCTTTATACGTCGCAATTACGCGATCCCTCAAGTCCAAACTATATGCTTTCATAAATAAAACGTTAAAAAGCAATTATCATACAGGTAAATATACCGGTTTAGCTATAATGCAAGTAGCCGGGATTCCATCCAGGCTACTATTCGAACCTGATACTAGGGAGTACTAATTTTAGTTTTAATATAAATACCTGCTGGTTTTAGATGATCATCCGTCCATACGTTTTGTCCGCAGGTATGGTCCTTCCAAATTGCGCCACTACGAAAATCGTCTGAATAATTCCAGTTGACCCAACCTATTTTCTTAGTCGCCATCAGTTGCATGTATCTATCAGACATTACAAAGTCGTTTGGACCATCGCCTGTATGAGTTTGTGTTCCAAACTCTGTAACGAAAATAGGTAAAACATCCGATGCATCATCTAAGGCATTAAAATAGGCATCACCATGAGAGCCTGCATAGAAATGGAAGGTATACATTACATTAGGAAATTGAAGGGGATTATTTACAATTTCTTGATAGCTGTGGCCATCAGATACACCTAAAGAACTCCATCCTGGTGTGCCTACAATAATAGGTGCTTTAGGATCAATAGCTCTAATCACTGGAATAATTTGATCGGCATAATTTTTAATGGTTGCCCAATTTACACCATTAGGCTCATTCGCAATCTCAAATAAGATATTATTTTTGTTTTTATTAGCCGTAGCAATATCAGTAAAAAATGTTTTCGCTCTTTCTAGATTGTAATTGGGATCCCCAGGACTAAGGATATGCCAATCTACAATAACGTAGATACCGCGACTGGATGCCTGATTAATTAAATCATTCATTTCTTGCGTAAAATGCTCGGGATTAGTTTCGTAACCGCCTTCTTGCACATATAGAGATAATCGAATTACATTAGCTTTAAATTGTTCAGTTAGAGCATCTAAAGATGCAGGGGTAACGCAATTACCATACCATTGTAAACCATGCGTGCTCATTCCTTTTAATTGAATAGGATTGCCTTGTGCATTACACAATTTATTACCGCAAACCGTTAATTGGCCATTCATAGCTACAGGAGTATTGGTATGCACGACAGAGGCATGCTGTACAGTTTGAGCAAATAAGCTTTGGGATAACCAAAGTAAGAAACTCAAGCTAAGTAGACGACTTTTCATAATAAGGTTCCTTATTGGGCATTAACATTAGTGGTAAAAATCCGATAACAACAAATGAAAAAACGTACTTACAGCTCTAAAGTGTTCAAGTAATGACAAATAATTACTCTTTGTTGATTGTTAAATATACATTTAGATTTATATAAAGTCAATTTAAGGAGGGGAATAAGGTTAATAGAGTAAAACAAATACATCCTGTATGCATGCTCCTGAATCTTCTACACATCTGTGTAAACCCAGTCCTGCTCTGTTCGCCAACGTCCCGCGGCTTGATCGCGGGACGTTGGCAGAGATGAGATTAAGAGACAGATGCATGCACCCAGGATGTACCCTTTAAGGCGTTAAAATTTTATTTTTAATATAAGTTCCTGCTGGTTTTAAGCGATCATCAGTCCATACATTTTGTGAGCAAGTATTGGTATTCCAAATAGCTCCGGAACGAAAATCATCTGAATAATTCCAGTTAGTCCAACCTATTTTCTTGTTGGCCATTAATTGCATGTATTTATCAGACATTACAAAATCATTTTGGCCATCACCGGAATAGGTTTGTGTACCAAATTCGGTAACAAAGATAGGTAAGACATTTGATGCTTTATCTAAGGCACTCAAATAATCATCCTTATGTGACGCTGCATAAAAATGGAAGCTATACATCACATTGGGAAATTGAAGAGGATTGCTTACGATTTCTTGATAACTGCTGCCATCAGATACTCCTAAGGAGCTCCAACCTCTTGTACCCACAATAATGGGCGCTTTAGGATCGATTGCTCTAATCACTGGAATGATTTGATCGGCATAATTTTTAATGGTTGCCCAATTAACACCATTAGGTTCATTGGCAATTTCATATAAAATATTATTTTTGCTTTTATTGGCAGTAGCGACGTCAGTAAAGAATTTTTTCGCTCTTACTAAATTGTAGTTTGGATCACCAGGATTAAGGATATGCCAATCTACGATCACATAGATACCGCGGTTGTATGCCTGATTAATTAAATCATTTACTTGTTGTGTAAATTGGGTGGGATTAGTTTCATAGCCACCTTCTTGAACGTACAAGGCTAATCGTATCACATTCGCCTTAAATTGTTTCGCTTGTGCATCTAAAGCGGCGGGTGTTACACAGTTGCTAAACCATTGTAAGCCATGAGTACTCATTCCTTTTAACTGAATGGGATTACCCTGTTCATTACATAGTTTTGTGCCGCATACGGTGAGTTGGCCATTACTTGCTACCGGTGTGCCTACATTTTGCTGAGTTAAAGCAATAGTGACGTTGGCATTCGCAGCAGAAGTTAAAGGTTGGGGCGTAAATTTTATAGAATAACCACTCACTGCATCAGAAGAGATTGTATACAAAATCCCATCGGATAAATTTGCTGTGCCTGTTCCAGTACCATTAGCTAATTGTATAGTGGAGGATACAGGGGCAGAATTATTATTAGGTGTTAAGACTATTTTTAAAGAGGCTAGACTTGCAGGAGCTCCTGTTACATTTAAATTCACAGTATTGAGTGCTACTTGCAGACATTGATAAGTTAGTTTAGTTATAGGGGCACTCGTACTTGCTGTTACTAGAGTAGGATTAAAGGTAGGTGTACAGTTATAACCATTATAAGAAATTTGACCTGTAGAAAATTTATAAGCACTTCCTACTTTTAACTGGGAAACAGTGGTAGAACTATTCCAAATAAGAGCTTGAGATACTGAAGAGCCAGATTGATTGTCTGTAACTATAACAGTTGGTTTAGCAGTATAGCCTACTAATTCATTAGGCAAAGCTTGTAAATTGATGGCAATTTTACCTGCTTGTTGCACTAGGGTATAAGTAATTGTTGCATTAGATTGTTGTTTTGCCGTCACTGTAAGCGCTGTGGGTGTAGCGGTTCCTTGATAAGAGCTTCCAGAACTATTAGAGACAGAGTCAGCCGATAAATTATACGTACCTGGGGCTAAATTATTTATTGTAGACGTGGCACTCCATGGTAGTTGTACATCATTAATTTTTTGACCATTCATGGTTAAGTGTACTAAAGCATAATCTTGAGTTACTCCCGAAGGTTTAACTGACGCATTTTTTAAGGCGATGGAACCAGTTCCCACAGGAGAGTTCACATATACACTCGTGGCTCCATCAATATGACTATCAGAGCTTGTTCCATATTTAATTTGAATCGAACTACCTACGGGTAGTTTATTACTCATACCTTGATAGGCAGTGAAATGCATATTAAGTGTGGCTAGGAAGCTTCCATCTCCTTGTTGTTGAGAGACTATATAAAGTGGACCCCATCGATGAGACAGTAAAACCTTAAATCTTAGATAGTGTCCAATTATTGGAACACCGAGGCATTGCTTCTGATGACAGGTTACCTGAAGAGAAAGCGGTGTCAATGAGGAGTCCTGAGGCACGAAGGAAGCTCATTG
>CANJQE010000237.1 GCA_947476305.1 Legionellaceae bacterium | reverse complement strand
TGGAGAAAACTACTACTACCACTACCCCTTTAACTGTCTTTCATTATGAAGGAATTAATAAATCAGGCCAAAAAATGGTGGGCGATATTCAAGCCAGAAGTATGGCTATTGCTAAAGCTGATTTGCGTAAACAAGGTATTGTAACTAATAAGGTTCAAAAAAAGAGAAAACCATTTTTTGATAAAAACAATAAAAAAATTAAATCTATTGATATCACCGTATTTGCCCGACAATTAGCTACTATGATCCAATCAGGTATCCCTCTAGTGCAATCCTTTGATATTGTTGCTAAAGGGCAAAATAATAAACGAATGAAAAATCTCATTGAAAGTATAAAAAATGATATTGAGACAGGATTAACTCTGTCGGAAGGATTAGTAAAAAATCCTGAGTATTTTAATGAACTCTTTTGTAATTTGGTTGATGCAGGGGAAAAATCAGGTCCCTTAGATATTATGCTTGATAAGGTAGCTACTTATAAAGAAAAAATAGAAACTATAAAAAAGAAAATTAAAAAAGCTCTGACTTATCCTTTGGCAGTCGTTGCCGTTGCCTTGATAGTAACCACAGGCTTATTAGTGTTTGTAGTACCTCAGTTTGAGTCCTTATTTAAAGGTTTTGGTGCCGATTTGCCAGCGCCGACTAAAGCGGTTGTGATGATGTCCAAGTTTATGCAAGCCTATTGGTATTATATCTTCGGTGTGCTAGCGGCGGGGATTTATGCTTTTGTGTATGCAAAAAAACATTCTTTGGAGTTCGCCCAAGGAGTTGATAGAGTTCTTTTAAAGGTACCTATTATTGGGCCTATATTAGAAAAAGCTGCAATTGCCCGTTTTACCAGAACCTTATCGATTACTTTTGCAGCTGGTTTGCCACTCGTAGAAGCGCTCAAAGCAGTTGCTGGTGCAACCGGTAACATCGTATATGCTAAAGCAACTGATAAAATTAAAGAAGAGGTCTCAACAGGACAACAAATGAATATCGCCATGGAAAATACGCATTTATTTCCCAATATGGTTATCCAAATGGTCGCCATAGGAGAGGAATCTGGTGCTTTAGAAAAGATGCTAGGAAAAGTAGCGGACTTTTATGAAGAAGAAGTGGATGCTGCGGTAGATTCTTTAAGTAGTTTACTTTAACCTATCATTATGTCTATTTTAGGTGTATTAATTGGTGGCTTAGTAATTGCCATGTATATGCCTATCTTTAAACTTGGTGCCGCCGTATAAAGTTAATAATAATAAAGGAACAAAATGCTTCAAGAACTTATCGCTGATTACCCCTGGTTTCTTTATCTAGGTATTGGCCTTTTTTCTTTATGTGTAGGCAGTTTGCTCAACCTTATTATTTATCGATTACCTTTGATGTTAGAAAGAGAATGGAAACAACAATGTTGCGAACTATTAGCTCTAGAAAATAAAGAGAATAACCCTGCTATTAATTTATTTTTCCCCCGCTCCTTTTGCCCACAGTGCAAAACACAGATAAAATCCTGGCAAAATATACCTATTTTTAGCTATTTAATGCTTCGTGGCGCATGTCATCAATGTAAAGCACCTATTTCTATTCGTTATCCTTTAATTGAGCTATTTACTATGCTCATATCCCTTTATGCCTTCTGGCATTTTGGCTTTAATCCTCAGCTGATTTTTGTATTACTAGCGCTTTGGTTATTAATTCCTCTGTTTTTTATTGATCTAGACCATCAGCTATTACCGGATAGTATAACCCTAAGTCTCTTGTGGTTAGGACTGATCGCAAACAGCTATTCACTCTTTACTGACTTAAGCAATGCGGTCTTAAGTGCTGCTGGCGCGTATTTAGGCCTTTGGCTTTTTATTAAACTTTTTTATCTCATTACAGGAAAAATTGGAATGGGAAATGGAGATTTTAAATTATTCGCGGCTTTCGGCGCCTGGTTTGGCTGGACCTCGTTACCTCTTATTCTTCTTTTTTCCTCAATGACTGGCGCAGTTGTAGGTTTGATCTATTTAAAAATGAATAAAAAATCAAAAGACACCACTATTCCCTTCGGTCCCTTTCTTTGTATCGCTGGAGTTATCTATCTGTTCTGGGGTACAAAAATAATTCATTGGTATTTACAAATGTGGCTTCATTAAGTAAAAAACTTAGTAATTGGTATTTCATTTCACTCCGTGATTAAATCAATCACTTAATTATTTTTTTTTATCTAAAATTACCATAAAATACCAATAGAATCGATGAAATGCTTGCATTTAATCTGAGCTTAATTGAATCCGGTTGCTCGCAACCGGGAACGGACAACATAATAGCTCAGGTATACTACTAAAAAACTAATTATCCTGGGTTAGAATTCAATCGTAAGCTATTATTCGAAGGTTGAAAAAATCTAATTTAAAGAGATTTGTATTTAATTTTTAATTTTTAATTTTTAATTTTATTTAAAGCAACAAGCCAACCCTGATAGTCAAACTCAATTTCGCTCTTTGCCCTAATAGAAATAAATTCATTCTCAGATTGCCAAATACTATCTAACTCTTTAAAAGAACTATAAACACCATAACCTATGCCCGCTAAAACCGCAGCGCCTTTGGCTGTCGTTTCGATGTCCTTAGGTTTTTGTATTTTTACTTGGCATTGATCTGCCAAGAATTGCAAAAACCAATTATTAGCTGCCATGCCTCCATCTACGCGTAAGATCGATAAATCAATCTGACTGTCTTCACGCATACATTCTAATATTTCTCTTGTTTGATAACACACACCTTCTAAAGCGGCTCGGGCAAAATGTGCTTTATTGCTGGAACGAGATAATCCAACCATTATCGCACCAGGAGTAGATAACCAATGAGGAGCTCCTAATCCAGTAAACGAGGAAACGAAATATACACCTTCATTAGAGCTAAGACTTTGCGCCAAAGTTTCTGTTTCTGCCGAGCTCACTATTACTTTTAATTCATCACGCAACCATTTAACGGTGGTTCCTGCGTGATAAATACTCCCTTCCAAACCATAAACCGTTCTTTCTTTTATTTTATAAGCGATAGTAGTAAGCAGTTTATGCTGAGAAAAAACGGGTTTATCTCCAGTATTTAGTAATAGGAAACCACCCGTACCAAAAGTGGCTTTTGCCATACCATCTTGTAAACAACCTTGACCAATTAAGGCAGCCTGTTGATCGCCTGCAACGCCAGTAATAGGTAGTTCAATACCTAAATGCTCTTTAGCAATCACCCCAAAATGATGATCACTAGAGTGCACTTCAGGCAATACAGAAGCTGGAATGGCAAATAAATCGAGTAACTCTTGATCCCATTGCTCGCTATTAATATTAAACAACATCGTTCTTGAAGCATTAGTAATATCGGTAAGATGCGCCCCTTTAGTCATACGCCAGATTAAAAAACTATCAATAGTGCCAAAGGCTAAATCCCCTTTTAGAGCTAATTCTTTTGCTTGTTGATTATTTTTTAATAACCAATGCAATTTACTTGCAGAAAAATAAGGATCGGGCAAAAGCCCCGTTTTTTGTTGAATCATGGAAGCATGGTTTTGCAAACTCTTACAATAGTCTTCCGTACGTCTGTCTTGCCATACAATGGCAGGCGCAAGACATTCCCCTGTTTTTTTATTCCAAATAACCGTTGTTTCTCTTTGATTAGTAATGCCGCAAGCTAAAATGTCTTGTGCAGGAACCTTAGAAACTACATTCCCTAAAACTGTAAGCGTAGATTGCCAGATTTCTTCTGGATCATGTTCTACCCATCCTGATTGCGGATAAT
>CANJQE010000236.1 GCA_947476305.1 Legionellaceae bacterium | reverse complement strand
GATTTAAAAAAAAGACAACTTAATCAACTTATAATAGATGACTAATGGGACTTTTGACTAACCAGCAGAAAGGGGGATTTTAGGGGCTAATTTTGCTTCTGAAAAAACGCAATTTTAATTGTCGCTACACAATAGTGTGTCAAATTCACCCGGATTGGTGTATGCTATGTATTCTTTTCAATACAAAAGAAACGTTTATGCCTGGCTCGAAATTTTATATAAAGCAAGCATCTGGTTTTAGCCAAGAAATTGATGACAGCATCATTTCTCCACTTTTTTACCAACCAACGCCTGAAGGGGTTGGGTTTTTATGTTCACACTATAGTGCTAAATATAAAATTGACTTGAGATGCCTAGATTTAAGAGGGAAAGTTACCCAGCCAGATACTATCTTAATGTTCTTTGAATGCCTGGTCAAAATAAACCTAATTGAACGTTTAGATGACAACCAAGTTGTTGGTATTGTCTTGTCTCACGGTCAACACCATGCCGTCCCCGTGTTAATACACAAACGAGAAGGCAAAACAGAGGTTGTTGTTTTTGATTCAACTTCCGGCCCTAGGATCAAAGGGTACTTTCGGATAGCAACCCTTTTTCCTAGCTCCGTCTTTTACTTAAACAGTGGCTCAAGGCAAGTAGACTCAAGCTCATGTATTACAGATGCAATTTGTATTCTAAAAGAAGCTTTGCAAATTGAAAATTTATTGACACTATTAAATCACAAAAGATACGACGAACACCCATCATTGCAGTCGAAAAGGAGCAGATTTTTCTCTATCCCTAAACCTGACAATTTTATTCTATTTAAGATGCCTGAAAAATTGTTGCTTACTGCACAAAAGTCAAGATATGTCTCTGAGGCAGATGCCAATACCTCCATTCAGCTGAGAGGTGGTAAAACATTGGCTGAATACCGAAGTCTATTTCAAATGCGGGTTAGTTTGATGCAAGGAGATAGCGCATCTGTAAAAGGAATTAACAGTTACTTATTTATAAAATCTCGAGAGCATAAAAAATTATTTGATTCTTATTCAAAAAAAATCGACATCAAACCTGAAGAGAAAGAAGTAAGAAGGACTAAAGTTGCAGAGCCTTTGATTTTAAGTGAACGCACACGTAATTTTCTTGCTTATTTAGATATAAGAGAAAAACGAATGAGAGAAAAACTACAAAAAGAATCAAAACCAATTACGGGTGCTAACGTACAAACGGGGGTTTCGGGACGCAAATTTCCATTTTAGGCTGTGGCATATTATGCGAATAATTAAGGCTCTTCTGCGCATCTGTAGAAATTAATCATGCGTAAATTTCGAACCCCTGGAAGTCTAGAAACAGGCGCTGAAAAATAGTTTTAACAGCCGAAAATCCGTAGCATCGTCTTTTCGCTACTTTGATTTTATTATTTATACCCTCAACAAAGCCGCTGTTTTTTCGCTTTTTAAAGTAATTAACGATGTACGGTTTGTATTTTCCAAGCGTTGAAATAAACCCATCGAAACAAGTGACTGCACTTTTTTCAACCTTTTTAATCCATCTGTTTAGTTTAGCCATCCCTGACTTTCTTCCACAGTGTGTGTTAAAAATACTGGTTAACTTCAGGGCGTAACTATGGGCTTTCTTGAGTTTGTCGGAGTGTTTATATAACAGCTCTAACTTTGATTTGTCCGCATCAGACAAGCATTCATGTTGCTTGCGCAATATCCACATCATACCTTCTAGCTTGGCGTACTCATCACTATCAAGCTCTGATTTAAGGCGTTTCATTTCTTTTATTCTCAGCTTATCAAGCGGCTTCCTATATAATTTTGCAACATGATATCTATCTATTACAACAGCTTGTGGACCAAAGACTTCAATGGCAGCATAGACGAACGCATCATGCATGTCGGTGCAAACGCTTTTGACCGTTTTTTGTAATCGTGGCGGAATGGATTCAAAAAATGACTTTATATCGGCCTTGCCTCGACCTTCAATCACGGCAAGTACACGTATGCTGCCATCATTTAATCGCGCGCTAATGATGGTCATGTATTCGTCATGCCCTTTTCTTAAAGCTATTTCATCAATGCCTAGCGTATCCAGTGATTTGAAATTAGCCCAATTTACATTCCCTGCAACAAGCCTGCCCAAAGCTGCCTGAATGACTTTGTGACCTAACTTTTCTTTAATTGAAACATCCTGAATTGTGCTGTGAATCAAGCTACGCATTATGTATTCTTCGAGCCCTTTGGTGATCGTGGCATTACGGTCAGTCCAGTCATATTGCTCTGTTGTCGTGGGATGGTCATCACAGTGTTCGCAAATATATCGGACCGGAACAATTTCCAAATAGACCGGTTGATCAAAAATCGGTAGGTGTCTAATCCTTCTTATCGGCGCACGCCCATTCTGTTTTGTCGCGGGTTTGCCACACTTGTGGCAGGTGCTGTGATCATTTTTACTCTTTACTTCAAAGACTATATTGCCCTCAGTATCAATACGTTGCGAGACAACTGCAAGCGATTTTATATCCAATGGAAGAGTGATTTGACTCATTATTTCTGCGACATTTTAATTTAGATGCCTCATTCTAACCCTTGTCCAGCGCGGGTTCTACTACCTACAGATGCGCAGAAGAGCCACAACTTGACGGTGCCCAATATTTGTCTGCTCATATAATTTGTAGTATAGAAGGTGTTTTGCGATTAATTACTAGTAAACTATCTTGTTAAGGCAAATAATAATTTAACTCTGAAAATTTAACGGCATTTCTTAACCCAGTTCGCCTTGAGCTTCCATTGTAGATTAGAACGGGGTAGGGCGGTTAAGAAACCCCCCGTTTTATTGACTTAAGTAAAATCCTATTTCGAGTATCAGAAAGATATTCATTAGGTATTCGTTTGATATTCATGTGGTATCTGCTATAATTACAATATTGAATGAGCGAGAGTAATAAGTTATGACTAAGAACGTACAGATGTCTATTAAGATGGAGCCGGAATTGCATGATCAATTCATGGCTGCTGTAGCTGCTGCTCATACGCCTGCTGCACAGGTGGTAAGGCAGCTAATGCGTAAATTTATTGCCCAACAAGAAATTCCTAATGAGCTAACGGTTGCTGCAATGCAAGCGGCAGATAGAGGCGAAGGTACTCGCTTTAATTCTGCGGATGATTTATTTAAAGATTTAGGAATTTAGTGTGCGCAATTCAATTCAAGGCACACAATTTAAGAAGGATGTTAAATTAAATATAAAACGCGGAAAAGATATATCCAAATTAAAAACGTTAATGACTCTTTTAATTGAGGAGAAGCTCATTCCACCTGAATATAAAGACCACCCATTAAAAGGAAATTGGACTCATCATAGGGATAGTCACATTGAACCTGATTGGTTATTAATTTATAAAATTGATGGTGATGATTTATATTTTGTTCGAACTGGTACACACGCTGATATTTTCTCATAGATACCTACTTGTAGTTATTTCCTGCTTGCTTATTAATATTGATAATAGATTTATTAGTAATTACTTGGAATATAATGACATTGATCCTTGCTGAAACGAATGGTGATGATGGTTTTTTTGTGGCGGACACGTTATTAACAGTTGTTCCCTCAAAATTTAATTCGGGTCCTTTCAATGGAAAATACCATGCTTTAAACCTACATTTCGCACCAATGTAGGATATTTTTGTAATTAGAGTAATTAATTTCGACCCGTTCCAGCTCTGCTGGCAAGCCGTAGATATCTAAAGCATGTTTACCGAAGTACACAATAATCCGTTGATGCACTTTTTTAACGTTAGTC
>CANJQE010000235.1 GCA_947476305.1 Legionellaceae bacterium | reverse complement strand
CGTAGATTTTGAGGCCCGAAGGGGGATCAAAATCAAGGGGGACCAGGACGGCCAGGGCCGCCGGAGGCATACTTGTCGCCTGTTTTTGTCCCTGCCGGGGACTTGGATGTCCCGGCAGGTTTCTCAAAAACAGGCGACACGCTGCTAGAAAATTCCATCTTTAAATTAAAGTGAAATTCGGGGGTAATACCCCCCCTCGCTAATGCACTATTTCGTCTTTTGCCAGCCTTGCGTAGCAATCCAGACAGAATTTCGATAATGCATCGATTTGGATTGCTTCACTGCGTTCGCAAAGACGGGCAAGCGTCTTATGTGCTTTCTCATATAGAAAGACATTATCCCGAACTCAGGTTAAATTAGAAGTATTTTCAACACTAGTACTTCTTGATTTAGGTAAAGACTCGGGGTAATGGAGCACAATATAATTAATTAGTTTTTCTCTAATTTCATTTCTAAGTCCCGACATATCATCTGCATTTTTCGCGCTCGCTAAGACTCGCAATTGCATTACTTGTTGTTGTAAATCACTAACCGTGATATTTCCGACTTTACCATCCCACAATGGGGAATTACTTAAAATCGAATTTAACTCTTCGCGTAGTTTGGTGATTGGTAAAGTAAAATCAACGTATAAAAAAACAGTACCAATTAAATTATTATTCTTATCACGACTCCAATTCTGGAACACATTTTCTAGAAAGTAATTAGTAGGAACTACTAAACGTCGCCAATCCCATAATTTAACGACCACGCTTCTAAAATTAATTTCTTCAATAGTACCAAATTCATTATTAATAACGACCGTATCGCCAATTTTAATAGGCTGAGTTAAAGCTATTTCTAATCCGGATAAAATACTACCTAAGGATTTCTGCGCAGTAAAAGTAAATACTAAACCTACCACTCCTGCTGTGGTCAAGACGCTAGCACCTAAAGCACGAACATTATCAAAGAGCATTAATACAGCGCCAATAGCAAGAATAATAATTAGGCCGTATATAACTCGTTTTATAATAAGTGTTTGCGTGTAAATTTTTCGCGCCGCAGGCGTGCCTCCTTTTTTAGGAAGATAACGGTGTACTAATAACTGTTCAGCAACATCAACCACCTTAAATAAAATCCAACTAATTCCCATGATGATTAGAATGCTCGTAAGCTTCGTGAGAATAAAGGACATGGCCGGGGAAATATTAAGGTACTGAACTAAGAGATTAAATAAAATTAAAAAGAAGAGAATTTTTAAGACTACAGAAAATAAGGGCAAAATGATTTTAATAAGCGAGTGGTCGTCAAAAAAATCGGGTTGCATTAATACCCTAACCGCTTTATCAATCAAACGAACGCCAAGCCAATAAGCGCTTAAAAAAATACTGAGGTAAAAAATACTTTGTTCTAGAATGTTTAAAGCCGGTGTAATAGAAAGTTCTTTTTTAAGAAAGCTACTGTTTTGAAAAATTAAATGAATCACCAATAAAGCCAGCATGAATAAGACAGGACTTATCCAAAGCTTGATAAATGATTTTAAATGATTGGTTTTTAGTAGCTCTTGTTTTTCTTTATTTTTCATAAAATAACCGATGAACCCTTGTTGTCCTTTAGAAAATGCATTGCCCTAAAATAGTAAGACAGCAAATATAACCAAGGAACCAGGCAAGAGAACGGAAGGTAGCTAAGTCCATTAAATAAAAAATATGATAACCCACACGAGAAACCACATACACTATTGCTAATACCTGAACAAAAAATGTTGTATGTTGCGTAGCAATAGCTGCCAAAATGACTGCGGAGAAGACGCTAAGTGCTTCAAAACTATTTTGATGAGCAGCCAAAGCACGAGCACCAAACCCTTCTAATTTAGCTTGCTGTGTGCGTGGATTATGATTGTCATAGCCACCTAATTTATTCATAGCCTTACCTAGGGGTAGTTTAGCTAAATAAGGGATTAGTAATACAATAAATAAACAGACGAGCAATGTAGTCATGAGCTTATCATTCCTTGATTTATATTGAGATATGATACCTAGAGGAAGTAAAATTAGCTATGAGAAAATAAAAAAGAAACCCTATTGGCTTTCTAAAAATATGCAATCGCAGTATAGTTTTTTCTTATCGTCTTTTTTTACATCATGATTAAATTGGAATAAAAATGAAACACATAGGTATTGTCGATGTGACAACCGTTGGGGCTTGTATCTGCGCAAATGAGCTTGTATTAGAAGCCAATAGGAGAGGTTTAAACGACCAACATCCTGAATTTAGCCTACATGCTTTTCCTTTTAATCAATATAAAGCCTTAGTCTTTAATCAAGAATGGGATAAAGTAGCTGATTTAATCGTTTCTTCAATTAGACGACTGCAAAAAGCTGGCGCTGAATTCGCTATTCTTCCTGTAAACACCATTCATTATGCTTTTAATAAAATTGAGGAATTATCTCCCTTACCTGTTTTAAATCTTATTGAATTGACGGCGGATGAATGTCTGCGACGAGGCTTTACAAAAGTTGCTGTATTAGGAACTAAACTGACTATGGAGCAGGGTCTTTATGATGAACCTTTAAAAAAACGCGGTATTAGTCCTATTATTCCAGCTGAAGATCTACGTAATAGCATTCAACATTTAATCTTTAATGAAATTTTACTTGCACAAATAAAGCCACAAACAGTAGCTACTCTGGCTAAACAAATTCAAGAATTAGAATGCGATGCGGTGATTCTAGGATGTACTGAATTACCCGAAGTATACAATGAAGCGAACTTACAAAGACCCGTCATCGATACCACTCGCTTATTAGCGCATAAAGCTTTAGATTACGCACTAGATAGTCAATAACTGCTTTTATTTATTTTTAGACAATCCATTTTTAAGATTCCTTACCCCTCTCCTTATTCATAAGGTATATTATCTATTGCAATATGAGCAATTAATTAGTAAGTTAATGATTATCAAGAAGCTTCGAACTCTGCCCCCTAATAACCATTACAGGCACTGTCAAAGAGTAAAATAATAATAAGGACATAAACTAAATTACATGTTTAAAAATAGTAAATTTACTCTCGCCCTTATCGTATTTTTTATTGTTTTCACCGTTCTCTTTTTACAGGCACATAAAGAAGCACAGCTCTTGCATCGAGATCCACAAGTATTAATGAACCGCTATTATTTACTGCGACAATCAAATCCACAAGCAGCAGAAAATGCCTTAAAAATTGTCTTACAACAGGATAAAAGCCATCTCCAAGCCTTACAAGAAATGAGCCAAATATATATCCAGGAACATCGTTTTCAAGCAGCGCTCCCATTAATGATTCAATTGCACCACTTAGTACCGCAAAACGAGGACTATACATTGCAATTAGCACTTCTCTACTATAAAAATGGCGAATGGGGAAAAGCACAACCCTTGTTAAACGAGTTGAAAAAAGGACAATCCTGGGATAGCAAACTAAACGCGCAAGAGCTGTTAAATCAAATGGCCTCTTATGTTCCCTTTTACCAAAATAATGCCCTAATTGCTTCAATTAAACCTGAGGAATTAAAAGGACCATCAGAAGTGGTCAATATTCTTCTCAATTATTTTTATACCTTACAAAAAAATGAACCGCAAAAGGCAGAACAATTATTAATCTTGCTTAATACCCTCAATGCAGAAAATACTACTATTCCTTTAGAGCAGCGTGTCGCCTGTTTTTGAGAAACCTGCCGGGACATCCAAGTCCCCGGCAGGGACAAAAACAGGCGACAAGTATGCCTCCGGCGGCCCTGGCCGTCCTGGTCCCCCTTGATTTTGATCCCCCTTCGGGCCTCAAAATCTACGCT
>CANJQE010000234.1 GCA_947476305.1 Legionellaceae bacterium | reverse complement strand
CTTAAAGGAAGAGCAAGCTTCCAGCGTACTGCCATCAGTATGATATCTTTTGGAAAATGACGACCCTTAAATTGAATCATAGACACTGCTCTTTTTGGGATTTTATAACGTGATTATAGTATGCCGAGATTATTTTCGACAGAGCCGTTTTATGAACTTGCAGCTTAACTACACTACAAAATAGGACAGCTTTAACTGCATGAAAAATTTTCGACAGAACCATAAAATTCCACTCCAGATCTGGCTCATGCACAAGCGCTTTGAAAATGAGCATCAATTTGCTTTTTGATGACCAGCGGTTAAATTTTTGGAAGGTCTCGCCAAGGACATCCAACACGCATACGATAAAGTATTCCTTCTACCATTTTCCGCAAATTGGGCTTGTGATAAATCCCATGTTCAAGCATTATTGTCCTGAGCTTCGACCAGTGCTCGTCACTGAGCATTTGTCTCGCCATTGCAAACTCGTTTTGTTCTTGTATCAGAACCTGAATTCTACGAGTTTGCTCCTATCTTGAGTATTTATTTTTAATAATTTTCGATGTAACTCATCTTATTTTCAACCTTAGTGCTCAAAACCAGGAGTCCAATTAAACAAGTCCTGTCGGATGAGATAAACAGATAAAATAAAATAAAAGTTAAATCAAATTAATTTTCATTAATTACTTAAAACTGGAATACAGATAGATTATAGTTAGTAATCTTATTTAAAAGGGAATTTACTTAAATGTTTAAAAGAAGTGTGTCTTTAATTACAGTCTTTACCTTAGCCTTATCGCCTGTAAGTTTTTCCAAATCGTTACAAACGGAAGAGACATCATCAAGAACCAATCAATATTGGTGGCCTAAAATCTTAGATCTTAGCCTTCTTCGCCAGCCTAATGCCACTTCTAATCCTATGGTAAGTAAATTTAATTATGCTGAGGCATTTAATAGTCTTGATCTGAACGCAGTCATCGAGGATCTTAAAAAACTCATGACAACCTCTCAGGAATGGTGGCCAGCAGATTTCGGCAATTATGGTCCTCTATTTATACGTATGTCTTGGCATTCAGCGGGTACTTATAGAATTTATGATGGCCGAGGTGGAGCAAATGGTGGATTTCAGCGATTAGTTCCGCAAAACAGCTGGCCGGACAATGCAAATCTCGATAAAGCGCGACGTTTATTGTGGCCTATAAAACAAAAATATGGAGATAAAATTTCCTGGGCTGATCTGTTAGTACTTGCAGGGAATGTTGCTATGGAGTCAATGGGTTTTAAAACTCTGGGATTTGCTGGGGGACGAGAGGATGCATGGGAGGCAATTAACATAGACTGGGGATCTGAAGCTAAATGGTTGGAAAGTAATCGCCGTGCACCGGATGGAACACTTAAAAAACCACTTGCTGCATCAGTTATGGGTTTAATATACGTAAACCCCGAGGGGCCAAACGGCGATCCTGATCCACTTGCCTCAGCGAAAGACATTCGCGAAACATTCGCTCGTATGGCGATGAATGATGAAGAAACTGTGGCGCTCATTGCTGGCGGGCATGCTTTCGGTAAAGTTCATGGTGCAGCATCAACGAAGAATCTTGGGCCAGCACCGGCAGACGCCGATATTCAGGATCAGGATTTTGGTTGGAAAAATAGCTATGGCTCGGGTAAAGGTAAAGATACCATCACTAGCGGTTTGGAGGGTGCGTGGACGGTTTCTCCTACAAAATACAGTCATAATTATCTGGAAAATTTATTTGCGTTTAACTGGGTTAAAACAAAGAGTCCAGCAGGAGCTACCCAATGGACTCCCGATAATAAAAACGCATCAAATATGGTACCAGATGCCTTTGATCCCGCTAAACGTCATGCTCCCATGATGCTGACTACGGATCTGGCGCTTAGATTTGACCCTATATACAATAAAATTGCAAAACGATTTTTAGAAAACCCTGCAGAGTTTGACGAAGCCTTTGCTAAAGCATGGTTTAAACTGATTCATCGGGACATGGGTCCAAAATCACGTTATCTCGGTCCGTTAGTTCCCAAGGAAACGATGATCTGGCAGGATCCTGTTCCAGCAGTAGATTATAAGTTAGTGGATGAGACGGATATCAACCAACTTAAAAACTCCATCCTTAATTCAGGATTAAGCCCGCGTGATCTAATAAAAACTACTTGGGCATCAGCATCAACGTTCCGAGGAACAGACATGCGTGGTGGTGCTAATGGCGCAAGAATTAGACTTGCACCTCAAAAAGACTGGGCTGCGAATGATCCGATTGAGCTTGCGAAGGTTTTAAAAACCCTCTCAGAAATTCAAGATAATTTTAATAAAAACCAAACTGGGGGTAAAAAAATATCACTCGCAGATTTAATTGTTCTAGGGGGCAATGTTGCAATTGAACAGGCAGCCAAAAAATCAGGATACACAATACAAGTACCCTTTATGCCTGGACGTACTGACGCCTCTCAAGAGATGACTGATGTAAATTCTTTTGATGTTCTCAAGCCTGATGCCGATGGTTTCCGTAATTACTTTGATAAGACTAGTCAAAAATCACCACCAGAAATGCTTGTAAACAAGGCAAGTTTGTTGAATTTAAGTGTTCCAGAAATGACCGTTTTAATAGGCGGAATGCGAGTATTTAATGCAAATTCCGGACAAAGTAACTATGGTGTACTCACTGACAAGTCAGATACTTTGAGCAATGATTTCTTTACTAATCTACTCGATATGTCTACCGAGTGGAGAAAGTCCCGTGAAGAAGAGGGAGTCTATGATGGTTTTGATAGAAAATCCGGTAAATTAAAGTGGAAAGCTACTTCAGTAGATCTTATTTTTGGTGCGAATCCTGAGTTAAGAGCTGTTGCCGAATTTTATGCAACCAATGATGCCCAGGAACAATTTGTCAATGATTTCGTTAAAGCCTGGGTCAAAGTTACAAACGCTGATCGCTTTGACCTCAAAAACAAAGGGGTAATTAATTTGCCCAACAACCCTCAAAATAAAGGAGTGTATTAATATATAAAATAGAACCTAAGTGCCTTGTAAGGTATGATTCCCAGTCTTACTTATATAGGATTCACAGCAGCTGGATTTATAAATCCAGTTGCAGGGCCCCAGTTGAACACCAATAATATAATAGTAACCTCTTGGGTTTTTAATATGAAGAGGTTTCATTAAAGTAGTATCCAAAGGTTCAATTAAGGGCAAAGTGAGTACCCAGTTTATCTTTTACAGTATTTTGATAAACCTCTTCAGCAACACCTAAATCCTGAATGCGAGACCCACCGATTTGAATACAGTGCGCTGATTCTTGTAGTCCTTATCCTTTAATATAAGCAATTTTCCAATTTCAATGAGAGTATCCTTTTTTATAGTATTTTGTTCGACTGCTTTAATTATTTCTCCTGATTCTGACAATACCGCTTCCATTTGGTCAACAATGATTACGGAGTTACCTAATACATCCTGACTAATTTCTTGCATGGCTCGAGAATGTGAACCAATAGCATTAATATGGGCATGGGGCTGGATATCTGTTTTTTCAAAAAATGGTTCAGTACTACTTGTAGCGGTACAAATGATATCAGCATGCCTAACGACTTTTGACACCTGTTGATAAATATTAAAGTCATATTGATTTTCAATTTTTTTTGCAAAATTTTCAGCATTTGTCCTATTTCGTGATCCTATCGAAACCCAGCTATTCTCAGTTAGCCCTTTAGAGTAGTGCTGGCTTGGTGTTTTAATTTAATCTTTCGCACTAATTTTTAATTTCCACTATCCAATTCCCATTGGATTAGCAATAATTAAGGACCTTTTTAAACGCAGAACAATTCCTGATGCT
>CANJQE010000233.1 GCA_947476305.1 Legionellaceae bacterium | reverse complement strand
GTCCCCGGCAGGGACAAAAACAGGCGACAAGTATGCCTCCGGCGGCCCTGGCCGTCCTGGTCCCCCTTGATTTTGATCCCCCCTTCGGGCCTCAAAATCTACGCTCCCCAATGACTGACGCCTTTTCGTATGGCCTTATATTTTCCCTGCGGAAAAACATCCGGCCCTAAGGCTACCAGGGACTACTCGCCCGCGCCTTCGGCTCTCCATGGCTCGCAGCGATTGTACTAAACGTAGCTAATGTAATGGCTCAAATGTTTATAAAGAAAGAGTAATACTTCATAAACATTAAGCCGTTAAATTATTTGACTAATTTTAAAGAAGGCTTGTTTTTTGCGCTGCCAGTTTCAACATCTGTCGAAGTAGTGGGAGGTGGTTCTTCTCCTTCTTCTACTGCAAAAGCAATTCCTCTGCCATTTTCCTTCGCATATATTTCTAATACAGCAGCGGGAGAAACAAAAATTTGTTCTGTTTGTCCAGAAAACCGAGCTGTAAAAACAATACGATCATTCTCTAGTAAGAGCCCACGCGTAGCGGTAGGAGATATATTTAAAACAATGCGATCATGGCGAATGTGCTCTGTTGGCACTTGAACACCAGGATAAACAGCATTAACCAAAATGTATGGCGTTAACTGATTATCTACAATCCAATCGTAAAACGCTCTAATCAAGTAGGGCTTATTAGATGTCATAGTTGTAGTTGTTGTTGTCATATTAAGCAGCTCTTATTTGTCGCTCAGCATCAGTTAAACTGGTTTGAAACGAATCTCGTTTAAACACTTTCTGCATGTATGCGGTTAATCCTTTATATTCTGCCGTTATTACAATACCTAATTTAGGTAGACGCCATAATAATGGAGCTAAGGCGCAATCTAATAAAGAGAATTCATCGCTTAAGAAATACGATTTATCAGAAAATACTGGATCTAGGCTGGTTAAGCTTTCAAAAAGCGAGGTGCGCGCTTGTTCTGTATTTTCATCACGCGTAATACAGTTCATTAAATAATACCAATCTTGTTCTACACGATGCATCATCTTACGTGTTTCAGCACGAGCCACTGG
Organism: Legionellaceae bacterium; assembly: GCA_947476305.1. Classification (GTDB taxonomy): domain Bacteria; phylum Pseudomonadota; class Gammaproteobacteria; order Legionellales; family Legionellaceae; genus Legionella. The sequence goes on along the minus strand of CANJQE010000233.1, from coordinate 2,784 downwards.
GTATACAGGTAATAAAGGAGGATGAGGAAAACGCTCATCAAGATACTCCATAATAATACGTGCTTCATAAAGAACTAATTCTCTATCAATTAATGTAGGTACAGTCCCATATGGATTAAGCGCTAATAAATCGGCACCAGGTTCATCTTGTTTTACTGGGAGAATCTCAACATTGACTCCTTTTTCAGCTAAAACAATACGGACTTGATGACTATAAACATCATCAATATCAGAAAATAGAGACATTATGGTGCGTTTTGCAACAATTGCCATTAGCAACTCCTAATCAATTTGTTATTGGTCTTAAATAACCAAAATTACAATTCTTCGCAGTGCAAAAGGGAATATTCTACCACATTTTTATTCTTGTGGGTGATTTTCCATCTAAAATAGTCCGAACAATATTGTATATTTTTTTAACTATTTGATTGTCATAATATTATTCATAGTGATTTATTTAAGTTAAAGTCAAGTAATCTGTATAAAAATAGACCTGTCAAATTGCTTCATATAGGTGGATACACCACAATAACGTGCAATGTAAAAACATAATGTAAATTTATTTTGACCTTCATGGTATCTATTTGTTATAATTTTGCTCATTTAGTTTTAACGAAAGATGCTATGGCCAAAATGAAACAAGAAAAAACGCTGGTAAGTCCATTAAAGGCTCTTGCTGGACCCGAAATTGAAACCCTTGCTGATTATTTAGGTCAAGGCGCATTGGGAGTACGTTATTTTATTGCCACTACAGATCAGATTGCCTTTCATCCTCTTAAAGATGCCTATAATGACATCATTGCTCAACCAATAGATAAAGCTAACAAGCTCTGTATGTCTACAGATTCTAATCGTTCTGAAGAGGGAAATCTATTTCCCAAAAGAACATCTATTGAATTTCGCTCAGGTCCAGAGCCGCAAAATACTGAAGAACTGCTGCAGCTTACTAAAGCCTACTCAGCTTGGTTAAGTCAACAAAAAACCCTGCTTCGTCAAAATCAATTTAAAAAGTACAATCATCCAACTCGAAGAGAATTTACTGCACAACACTATCTTAATCTAAGTGATTTTATTACTTATTATAATGACTTAAAAACGACCACCACTAAACTATATTTAACGTCGCCCCAGGATATTTTTGACCCTAAAAACGCTGGTCCGGACTTTGAATTCAGATTCCCAGAAGAAGCTCAATGGGTTTTACAATTAAGCTACGCTGATTTAGCTCCTAAGTATGCCCCTGTATTTACCACCCAATATAATATGAGTATTCCTATGGGTTGTGTTTTTGATCCTCAAGTTAAAAAAGCTTTTCCCATTGCCACGCAATTTCCTCTTCTTTATAACGAAAAGGAGATCGCGGCTGATTTCAATGAAAGCCGTCCGCATCGACGACTAACAGAATACGAAGAACAAGCGTTTACCTCCGCTGTAGAACTTGCGGATCAATTTTTTACAGCCCACAATCTCCCTAGCACTGCTATGGGCGCTAAAGACTTCTTAAGAGGGATGGCTTATGAAATAGCAATGATTTCCACTAGTCAAAATTATTTAGTGGGGTTATTTCAAGAGGAGGCTTTATGGATAGCGCAACAACATAAAAAAGCCGAAATCGCTAAAGGAGGCAAAGATAAACCGCCAACAGATAAAGAAGTCCATGAAATTGCTATCAGCTTAGCGAACACCCTGAGAAAGTCTATATTTCCCTATTTTATGAAAACAACACTGGCGGATTTTTTTAAACAACTTCATCCTTATGAACAACAACTGTTAGGGAGTATTCCTGAAAAGAATATTAAAGCCTTTTGTCAGCAAGCTATCAACATTGCTAATGGAGGAGTAGGGAATACTGAAGAACATCGTGGTTATTTGATGTTTAAATATGATTCTTTTATGGAACTTTTCGATGATTTTTATGAACAAACGTTTAAAGGAGTCCCTGTAGATCCGGATAATGCCCCCGCAGATCCAATAGCGTGTTTAACGGATCGCTTTATACCAGGAGCTAATCTTGGAACTACGAAAGAGCCTATAAAAGCAGTGGTTGTGGAGTTAAGAAGTCCAGCGCAAGGTAAGCAAGGCTATGCGGATATTCAAGAGCTGTGTACAACATTTAGTAAAACTCATCAAGCCATTCTAAACGCATTTTATCTTGCGAGAAAAGAATCTAATGCCTCTTTAGATGCTCTTTACAGAGGGAGCTCTAAAGGCATTAAAGCAGCAGAAAAGCCAAGCCCCTTTATATTACCATCCTCAGTCCCCGTTCTTCCGGAACAAGCTGTAGCCGCCTCATCGAAACCAGTCTTAAATAAAAGAGCGCTTGCAACTTCTTTTAATAAGGTCTTCGCTATTAAAGACATTCCAGCGGATGGTCATTGTCTTTATCGTTCGCTAATAGAGGGGCTTTTAACACTCTATCCTAGATCCTACCATCAATATAAGACCTACCAAGGTATTATCAACCATTTAAGAAAGCGGGTAAGCGAACTCTTTATTGCTCATCCTGAACACTATAATCATCTTATTCTTGATGAAGAAAGAGATAGAAGAATAGTGGAGAACGCTCCTCCGACACGAAGCACGCAAAAAACAATGATTCAACAGTATATCGCAGAACAGCAAAGAGGGATTAGAACTCGCAGCGTGTCGCCTGTTTTTGAGAAACCTGCCGGGACATCCAAGTCCCCGGCAGGGACAAAAACAGGCGACAAGTATGCCTCCGGCGGCCCTGGCCGTCCTGGTCCCCCTTGATTTTGATCCCCCTTCGGGCCTCAAAATCTACGC
>CANJQE010000232.1 GCA_947476305.1 Legionellaceae bacterium | reverse complement strand
TTGATCCCCCTTCGGGCCTCAAAATCTACGCTCCCCAATGACTGACGCCTTTTCGTATGGCCTTATATTTTCCCTGCGGAAAAACATCCGTCCCTAAGGCTACCAGGGACTACTCGCCCGCGCCTTCGGCTCTCCATGGCTCGCAGCGACGGTAATTTTGGTTTAGGCACTTTTGATTCTCTAGATGGTGAAGGCATCATGTTAGCTGGCGAAGTGTGGCAGGCCAAATCAGATGGTGCATTAATTAAAGTAGAAGATAATATTTTAGCTCCTTTTTGGGTTATGACCAATTTCTCACCTGATATAACTAAGTTACTGGATAAGGTTTCTTCGTGGGATGATTTATGTACTCAAATAAATACGGTTAAAAAGTCAGAAAATATTTTCTTTTCTATCCATATATCCGGTGTTTTCGAATCAATAGATTATCGTGTTGCTTGTAAAACAAGTCCGGGAACAGACTTAGTTACCGCAACTCAAAATCAAGCCATGTTTCATTTGGAACACTGCGCAGGAGATTTAATTGGTTTTTGGTCACCACACTACGCAAAAACCTTGAACATTCCGGGTTATCACTTGCATTTTTTAAGCAAGGATAAGCAACATGGTGGCCATGTATTAGATATCAGTGGGGAAAACCTGAAGATGGAACTCAGCGAGCAAACCAATTTAAAAGTTGCTTTACCTGAATCCGCCGCATTTTTGCAAGCAGATTTAAGCGCCGATCCAACCGAGGCATTGGATAAAGCGGAAACCGGTAAACATATTTAATAAAAATTTTAAAGTTTTTTAAATAATCCTCTTACTTAATGAAGTAAGAGGCTCTAATTTATTGAATTACTGGCAATTGCGGTGCTGCTGCGCGTTTTGGACCAGGTGTTGTTGTTTGCACAGGATCTTTGGATACAGAACTACTTGCTTTTACAGCAGCTGTTTTTGCTCCTTTAGCTGGCTTCATCGTAGTTTGTTCATAAGGCACAGAAGTTTGCATCTGATCATTACGACCTTGATCGTACATCAAACAGCTCGTTAATCCACCGATTAAAGACAGAACTAAACTCCATTTTATTGTTTTTTGTAACATCATAACTCTCCCTGCAAATTGATAAGACAACTTATTGTTTTAAAAGTATTTAATGCCTCGTAAAATATAGCAGGACTTAGTAAAATACCCAAGTATAAAAATACTCTAAGTGGGATTTATCTTCTGTTTTTATCCTGGATGTGCTTATAATTTCCCCTTAATTATTTTAAAGGACTATTATGATCTATGAAAATATCCTAGCAACCATTGGACATACACCAATAGTAAAAATTAATCGCCTAGGTCAAGAGCTTCAATGCGAGCTCTATGCAAAATGCGAATACTTCAATCCTGGTGGTTCCGTAAAAGACCGCATTGGTTATGAAATGATTAAACAAGCAGAATTAGAGGGTCGTATTAAACCAGGAGATACCTTAATTGAACCTACTTCTGGGAATACTGGCATAGGAATTGCGCTGGCAGGTGCTGTATTAGGATACAAAGTCATTATAACCATGCCTGAAAAAATGAGTCAGGAAAAGCAATCTGTTCTTGAACGTTTAGGAGCGACTATTTATCGCACTCCCACTGAAGTCGCCTCTGATCATCCAGAAAGCCATATTTCTTTAGCAAAACGTTTACAGAAAAAAATACCTAACTCTCATATTCTCGATCAATATGCCAACCCCAATAATCCTAACGCGCATTACAATGGTACAGCCCAAGAAATCATTGCAGACTTTGGTAAAGAACTCGATATGGTAGTTGCAGGTGTTGGTACTGGTGGCACCATTTCCGGTATAGCAAAGCGTCTTAAAGAGCATAACCCGCAGATTAAGATTATTGGTGTTGATCCGGAAGGCTCTATATTAGGTGGTGGAACAGAAGTGAAATCTTATCAGGTCGAAGGTATAGGTTATGACTTCTTCCCTGATGTGCTCAACAACACCTTGATTGACCGTTATATTAAAACGAATGACGCTGATTCTTTTCGCACCGCAAGACAACTGATCCAAGAAGAAGGTTTATTAGTTGGTGGTTCATCGGGAGCAGCAATGTGGAGCGCATTACAAGCAGCAAAAAGTTTAAGCAAAGGTCAAAAATGCTTGGTTATTTTACCCGATTCAATCCGCAACTACATGTCTAAGTTTGCGAATGATCAATGGATGCACAAAGAAGGCTATATTTGATACACGCCTTGATGCATGCAGCGTAATCCAGGTTCAACTATGTTTGTTGACATAAACCTTGATTACACTGCTACCTAAGCAGCTGGAGCAGCAGAATGCCTCTGCATTGGTTGCTCTAAAGTTTCAAAGAAGTCATCCGCATTAATTTGCTTCGTACTAAGACCTCTGGCTAAAGCCTCTACTAGCATCGTAACCAGTTCTTGTTCTGTATTAATAGGAGACTCTACTACTATAGGTTTCCCATAAGCTTTCTCTAATTGGGTAAAGAGCTGAAGATCAGAGTGTTGTGGTAAAAATTGCCTATATAAGGCTACCAATTTCACTCTAGTTAATTCTTCATCAGAAACCAAGCCGTTTAGGCTCCTAGAGTACTGTTCATAATTTTGCCATATTTTTTGATTGTCTTCGACAATTAGGTCAAGCTGCTGAGCGATTGTGCCTGATCCAAGTAAAGCCACAGGTTGAGGAGTGTTACTTGCTTGCGCCATAGAAACAAAATATTCTTTATTGCTTACTTTGGGGGAATAGCTATCATCTTGTACTTGTAGTACTACTTCGAAAGAAGAGGCACCAGCGCGTGAATAAACTTCACGTTTTCTTAATTCTTTTTTCGGCTCTTTAAAAGATAAAGTGATTTTTATATTTAAAGTGGCCGCCAATGCCGCCAATGCCGAAGAAGGCAAGGAGGTATCTTTCTTCCTTAAATAATCTTGAGGCAAATCACCATTTAGGCCCTTAAACGTTTCTTTATAGGCTAAAGGATTTCTTAATAATTCATCTACTGTTAATTGACGTAACACATAAGCAAGGCAATCTACTATTTCTGCTTTACGAGAGCTATTGATTAATAATCTCATACGCTCAGGGAACGTGACATACAATTGATTTGTTTTATATTCTGGAAAATGATGAAAAAATCGACCTAATATCTCTTTTAAGGACTCGTCAGGTAGAGAAGCGCCATTTTTTAGATTATCTATAACCGCTGCCGCTAAAGCACGAAATGGGTCACCCCCCACATCAATAGCAGTTTTTTCAGCGCCTGTTTTTTTCTTTATTAATTCTGTTCTTCTAAAAAAACTGGTGCTTGGTAACATAATACTCTCCTAACCCTAAGGTATACCCTCTATTCTAATGAATCTAGATTAAGGAAATATTAACTTTTTTACAGTGTAGTGCAAAAATACACAAAATAGAAATCACTTGGGTCATCATGCTCCTTTTTATCTCATCTTCTTGCTAATGAAAGCAAGAGCCGTACTTAGGACAATCCTAAGGTCGAGGCAAAAATCTTTTTGATGAGGGAGTTTAACTATACTAAATGAATGAATTAAAAAAATTTTTTTAACAAAAAAATTAGAGAGACGTAAGTCCATAGCAGTCAAGCTAAGGACTTGTCATTCCTGAAAATGTATATAGTTGAGGCATTTAGTAAAAGGAGCATTTGGTTCACCTTGTGCGGCCTAAATCTTGTCTATGCGAGTTTCAACGAGCAATCCACCGCTGCGAGCCATGGAGAGCCGAAGGCGCGGGCGAGTAGTCCCTGGTAGCCTTAGGGCCGGATGTTTTTCCGCAGGGAAAATATAAGGCCATACGAAAAGGCGTCAGTCATTGGGGAGCGTAGATTTTGAGGCCCGAAGGGGGA
>CANJQE010000231.1 GCA_947476305.1 Legionellaceae bacterium | reverse complement strand
CAATGAGCTTCCTTCGTGCCTCAGGACTCCTCATTGACACCGCTTTCTCTTCAGGTAACCTGTCATCAGAAGCAATGCCTCGGTGTTCCAATAATTGGACACTATCTAAGATTTAAGGTTTTACTGTCTCATCGATGGGGTCCACTTTACTGTGCTTCAGGAGATTTAGAAAATAGCTTGTTAAAAGACATACTCTTTCACCATTAATCGCACTTGTCTATATTATAGACAAACTAAATTAAGGAAATATTAACCTAAATTAATCACTTGAATTGACGCATTGCCTCAAATTACCTGTTGCCGAAGGCTATCCACTAAGCATGTAAATTGGTTTTGTTGCTAAATTTTTACAAACGCGAGCAGGAGAGGCGCTGGGCGAGTTTATGCTGCAAGATAAATATAATGATGTTATTGGGGATTTTTCGATCTAATGTTTTAGATTTTTGCGTCAGGGCGCAAGTTCCGGAGCGCTAGGCCATTTAATGCCTCTGCACTCGCTTCAGCCAGTATGCTCTCTTCTTCAAGGAAACTATCACCAGCGGGAGTTATCGTTACTATAGCTTACATAATACTTGTCGCAGTCAAAATTCATAGTATCAATCGTTACGAAAACACCCCAAAATAATCTCACCATAATTGAATTATTTACCATGTTTAAGTTCAAAAAATAGATGACATGTGTAATTAATATATTAAACTTGTGGGGTTTCCAAGAACACCTTGAATATATGCTTTTGGTAGAAAGAATCTGGGTCGATGGTTAGCAACAGCAGTAACCACCATCAACTGCATAGTGTTGTCCTGTGATAAATGATGCCTCTTCCGAGCACAAAAAATTGACAATAGCAGCGACCTCTTCAGGTAATCCCAAACGTCCAATCATTGTCTTGGTAATTAAATTCAAAATGATCTCTTTGGGTATAGATTTATGGATATCTGTGCTGATGATAGCAGGAGAAACCACATTGACAGTGACTCCATGCTTTGAATATTCTGCGGCCAATACCTTACTGAGCCCTTCTATTGCAGATTTAGAAGGAGTATAGCCACTGCTTCCTAAGACTGGTAACTTGGTGGCCTGAGAGGAAATATTGACAATTCTTCCCCAACCCTGAGTGGACATCCCATCAATGAAGATCTTGCAGCAATTAAAGACTCCTCCAAGATTGTTGGTGGTAATATTCCAAAATTGATTTTCTTCAAGTTTATTAAAAGGGATATTGGCCACAATTCCCGCATTATTAACCAAGATATCCACTTTTCCAAAATGTTTGAAAGCTTGATCGGATAAGTTTTTAACCTCACTCATTTTACTAACATCTGCCTGGACAATGATCGCCCTGCTACCTTTTTGTTCAATTAACTTTGCAACTTGCTTGGCCTGCTCTTCATTGCTTCGATAATTAAGGATGATGTCAGCTCCTGATTCTGCTAAAGCTAGAGCAATTGCTCTACCAATACCTCTAGATCCGCCCGTCACAACAGCAACTTTTTTCATGAATATTTCCTCCCTTTTTATTAATGAAAATTTAAAAGTAAGTTTTCATTAAGGATATTGATAAAATCCTTAATTAAAACATTGTAATCACTCTTAGATATAGACATAGGTTGGTAATAAAAAATCAAATTCATCTTTTTATTAAAGGTCGTTAGGATGCAAAATAGCATATAATTTGTTTTAGTGTAATTGGCGGATAATAAGATGGCCTCATCTAGCAAGGAGATGATTTTAAAATTCTTAAAATCACTTGAAAATACACTATCCATATTTCCAAAGTTATTCATAATTGCTACTAAGGAGTTATCAAAGCTATTAAAATTAGGAACCCCTGATTCGTACTGTTTTAAGGTTGTTTTTAGCTTCTGCATATCAGCAACGAACCATCTATTCTTTACAGTATTGTCTAGATCAGTTTGAATGCGAACGGCTAAATCCCAAAAATTTTCATCTCTTGAAACGCGTCGAATATTAGATTGGAGTAATGACCAGAATCCAAGCTGTTCTTTTGCAATATTGCCTTTGCAATATTGGCGCATATCTAAAGTTAAGCGCTCCATGATATTGCAATGATCGATGTCGCCGACATTTTTTAAATATTTATTATAGACTGCCAAGATTCCACCTGCGGTCAGAGCACTATAAATTGTGACCTGTTTTTCTTTACATTTTTTCCTTAATATTAAAGTTTGCTCTTCGCTTAATGATAATTTTATCGATTGGGTGTACTTTTGATCGGTATCGATTTTATTGTATGTAACTTTGGTGGCAGTTAAAATTTCTTTTGCTTTATATCCACTCACTTCAGGGAAATATTGTTCACAGAAATTGATTGCCGGTAATTTATTAAATTCCCTTGTTGTATCGCAAAACTCTAATAGACTATTAAGCAGACGAAAATTAGAAGGCCCATCACTTATAATGTGAGATATCACAACTGCTAGATACTGGACATTATTGCCTTCTTGAAATAATAAAATTTTTAAAAGTGGTGCCTTAGTCAAATCAAATTTTTTGGCCATCTCCTCCCGGATTAGATTTATTGCCTCTTCTCTAGAAGTAATATCATTCAATAGAATAGGAATTGCTTGGTTTGCTTGATATAAAAATCTAGATTCCTTTATGCAAACGTTCAAGTAGTAATGCTTTTGTTGAAGTAGGCCAAGGGCCTTTTGCAAAATACTTTGTGAAAGATTAGACTTTAGCTCAATAGCTGCATATGTATTGAAGACAGCTGCTCGCTCTAGATTTAAAGAAAGTTTCTCAAGATCTGATAGTTCTAAACTGCTAGGAAAATCCATATTCATAATTATCTCTCCATGTTGCGGACTAATAGACTTGTCCGGATCTGTAGCTCATAAACTGGCATATTTAGATCATAGTCTATCAAAGAATTAGTGCCAACAATGCCTTGGTATTGGCGATCATCCCGTTTTAACTATGGATATTCATCGTTTTTATCCGTCATAACATAAAAATCAATTTTCTACTTCTTTCACGACACGCTAAAGACATCTTATGATATTGCAAGTATATTGGCGAAGCTCTGCACATATCAATCTCATTTACCAACAGGTAGTCGAATAAGTATGCCCCTTTCATTCTGGGCAAACTATAAAATGTTCAATCAATTATATCTATTTTCTAAAGAAAATAGCGTTATCATGTCGACGATCTGACATTTTGAAAATACAAATCAAGAACTCTTATGAACAATTTAATAAAATTCATTCATATAATTAAACATCCAAAACTTGTTCTGTTAAAGAATCTCTTATGAGAACAGTATGTTTGGGTTTAATTCTATAATTTTCAGCTGATATTGGAACTTGACGGAATTTTAAATACTTATAAAAAGTAGCTCGACTAATACTTAATTGCTCACAAATTTCAGAGACACTTAATTTTCCCTCTTTATATATTAGTTCAGCTGAATGTGCTTTAGCCTGTGCTTCTTTTGAAAGACCTGAAGGTCTCCCTCCTTTTTTGCCTCTAGCTCGAGCGGCATCTAAACCTGCTATAGCTCTTTCTTTGATTAGTTCTCTTTCAAACTCAGCAAGAGACCCAAAAATATTAAAAATGAGTCGACCATGTGCTGTAGTACTTTGATTAATTTACAGAGTTTGTGAACCAAATTCTGTAATATATTTCAATTTTAAAATATATAGGTCAAAGTTTATCCATCGTTTTATAAACTTACCGAAGGCTTGTAATTAAATTTAAATATTTAATTAAGATGCGCTGAGGACTATTTTCTAAAGTGGACCCCATCGATGAGACAGTAAAACCTTAAATCTTAGATAGTGTCCAATTATTGGAACACCGAGGCATTGCTTCTGATGACAGGTTACCTGAAGAGAAAGCGGTGTCAATGAGGAGTCCTGAGGCACGAAGGAAGCTCAT
>CANJQE010000230.1 GCA_947476305.1 Legionellaceae bacterium | reverse complement strand
TAGATTTTGAGGCCCGAAGGGGGATCAAAATCAAGGGGGACCAGGACGGCCAGGGCCGCCGGAGGCATACTTGTCGCCTGTTTTTGTCCCTGCCGGGGACTTGGATGTCCCGGCAGGTTTCTCAAAAACAGGCGACACGCTGCCGCTGACTTTAGGGGCACTTCTTAAGACCAGCCCTTAGCTTGGCAAATAAGCTCATAGGCTTTCATGATTTTATGGGTTTTTTCGTTTGCTATTTTAATCATTGCCTCTGGTAATCCCTGAGCAATAAGTTTATCAGGATGGTTTTTACTTAATAAACGTCTATAGGCTTTTTTAACCTCTTGTTTGGCTGCTTGAGGATTGATCTCAAGAAGAGCGTAAGCATGATCAAGCGTATTGGTAGAGGATGAACGTTGTTGATAAGCGCGTTGATACGATTGTTGATAAGAGTTTTGAGTAGACTCCCGTTGTTGTTGTTTTTGATGGTGTTCTTGAGAGGAACTCTGTGCCTCTCCATAGTGAGTTTCTTGCGCGGTGGAGTAAGTAAAATCCTCATAAAAACGGTATTGTTGATTAAGTGGGGCAAAGCCTAATTGCGCAAAGATCGCATCCAAAGCTTTAATTTTCTTTATAGAAAGTCCATCCACATGAGCTGCTCGATATTGGATGTCGATAAATAGTTTTAATAATTCTCGATTATTTCGACAGGCTCTACTTAACTCACCTAATACAAGATCTAATCTAAAAGTAAGTTGTTTGCCTTCGCTAAATAAACGTTGGGCTAAGGCCTTTTGTTGTTTATTAAGGCGCATTTCTTTCATCAGTACTTTGGCCATTTGAATTTCTTGAGCAGATACATGGCCATCCGCTTTTGCTATATGACCCATTACGGTAAAAGTAGCTTCAAAAAAAATTTTTTGTACTTCTTGTTTTTTTTCGCTGTGGTAAAGAAGATGAGGCTTAGAAAAATGACTAGCTAAGCCTTTATCGAATAAATTACCAACTAATAATCCGATAAACGCGCCGGTTGATCCTGCGGTTATATACCCTAGGAAAGCCCCTATCAGTTTCCCCCACCAGGTATTCATTGTAAAAAAGTCTTTAAGTGACATTATTGGTAATATCAATTCAATTTATGCTTACAGTATAGCGTCATATTGTAGGAATGTATCGCCTAAAGTAGGCTTTTGGGTATATACTTCCTATTTTTTACTTGGTATTTCCATGCGCTGGATTTATTCTTTATTGATGTATCTGCTCTCTCCTTACCTATTATTCCGCTTATGGTGGAAGGGTCGGAAATTACCTGCTTATTGTGAACGTATTTCCGAGCGTTTTTGCTGGGATAAACTAGAAAGCAAACAGTTTGATGTATGGCTACACGCAGTGTCTTTGGGGGAAGTGATTGCTGCTACTCCATTAATTGATGCGATGTTAAAGAAACAATGGAGCATCTTAATCACTACAATGACTCCTACTGGAGCGGCTCAAGTAAAAACGCGCTTTGGCGACAAGCTAGAACATCGTTATGTGCCTTATGATTTGTATGGAGTGGTTAAACGTTTTTTCAGCAAAATAAAGCCTAAAGTAGGCGTTATTATGGAAACGGAATTATGGCCAAATTTGATTGCTGAGGCAACGACAGCACAAATTCCTTTATTTCTAGCCAATGCCCGTTTATCAGTGCGTTCTTTAAAAGGCTATATACGCTTTAAATTTTTCTTCCAGCCCATTTTAAATCAATTTACTGCGATTTTAGCGCAAAGTAATGATGATGCGGAACGTTTTGTGCGTTTAGGGGCTGAGTCTAATAAAGTGCTGACCTTAGGTAATATGAAATTCGATTTACATACCAATAGTGTTGATCAGGATAAATTCCAAGAGTTAAAAGCCCTTTGGGGTAGTGAAAGAACCGTAGTTATTATTGCTAGCACGCATGATAATGAGGAGTTACGTATCTTAGGCGAGTTAAAAAGATTACAACAAGTAATTCCCGGAGTCGTTTTGTTAGTTGCCCCTCGTCACCCTGAGCGTTTTCAACCCGTATATCAACTGTGTGTGCAGCAAGGGTTTAATACTGGATTACGTTCTAATTTAGAGAGTCTTAATCCTAATAATGAAGTGGTAGTTTTAGATTGTCTAGGTGAACTATTGGGTTTATATCAAATTAGTGACTATGCTTTTGTTGGTGGAAGTTTAGTGCCTGTTGGTGGTCATAATGTTTTAGAGCCGATTGCAGTGAAAGTTCCTGTATTAAGTGGTAATCAAGTGCATAACTTCAAGGCAATTTGCCGTGACCTTGAAGAGGCTAAAGCCATTGTTTTAGTAAAAGAAGCCAATGAATTAATCGATGCTATTATTCAACTTAATAACAATCAAGAATCAAAAAAAGCCATGGTGGCAAGAGCTACACAAGTACTTGAACAGAACAAAGGTTCAGTAGTAAAACATTTAAATAAAATCTCGGAAGTATTCTAAATAAAAGAGTGGTTCACTTAATTAAGGGCAGACCTTAGGTGAGTTTCGGATAAGTATCTCTACTTCACTTTACTCCGTCTTGAGCTCTAGGCCCAGGCAAGCCTTCGAGACGGAAGCTTTGCTGTCGTTAAGTGAAGGATTTGCAGAGGGCTGTAGCCCGTATTAGACGAAGTCGTAATACGGGGTTGGAACTAGATCGAGTCACGAATTCCTGGATTACGCTGCGCTAATCCAGGCTATCTTTAATGTAATGAGGAGCACATGCTTATAGATCCACCTTTTTGGTGATCTTAGCCTCCAATGCCACCGCTACTTGGGGTGGATGTCGGCGGAGTAGGTTCCGCATCCTTTATTGCTAATCGAGATTTAGGTGCTTTAAAGAAGCTGTGATAATCTATTTTTTCAGGCTTATTCTCATCGACAAGCTCAATTGATTCCACCCAGGACGTTCTTTGTGTTTCATAAGCGTCATGCGCCTCAGCTGAAACATCTTTTACCTGTCTTAATACATCTGGATGTAGTTTAAGAAAGAACTCTTCACTTTCACGGGGCGCACCAGGGCGCATAATGATCTCAACTAAAAGAGCATGATTTACTGCTTTTTCTAAGCGATATTCGGCTAAAAATGGTAGAGAAATTCCTTGTATTGTTGTTTGCGTAACCTGCTGAATACCTCGTTCAGGAGTTTCCTGGCGAAATAATACCGAATCAGCCAGTTCCGTTTCAGTTAAAGCTATCGCATAAGGGCCAACAAAAAAAGAGTCACCATGAATCACATTGGAGTTTACTTTCATGGTGTATCCAAAGGGTATCGCAAAAGCAGCAAAGCTAATGGTGCCATTGGGGTTTTGTGCCCCTAAAATTAAAGCGCCTCCACAATCTTTAGATAAGGGAGTAAAAACATGAGGAAAAGGATGGGTTTCTACGAATAAACCACCGCCACCCATTTTTTTCATTACGTATTGCTCAATATAATCTGCATCAAAATCGTATTGGACAAGATAAAGGTCTTTTAAAGAGGGGTCGTCTACTTCTTCCAGTTCTACAGATTTACTAAGTGGTACTAGTTTAGCACCGTATCTATCTAAAAAACGTTCCGGTACCGCTCTAGCATCCATTTTGGGAATATCCACTACCCGCATCTCTTTAGGAATAAGTAAAACACCTAAAGCACCAAAGACACTAGCATCACGACCACTCACGGCTTTTTCTTGATGGCGATTTTTCCATGTTGCTTGAACCGTTAATTCACGTGGATCCATTAAAGGGGGGAGCGAGTCAGTTGGCAGATCAACAGGATCAATCGCTGCGAGCCATGGAGAGCCGAAGGCGCGGGCGAGTAGTCCCTGGTAGCCTTAGGGCCGGATGTTTTTCCGCAGGGAAAATATAAGGCCATACGAAAAGGCGTCAGTCATTGGGGAGCGTAGATTTTGAGGCCCGAAGGGGG
>CANJQE010000229.1 GCA_947476305.1 Legionellaceae bacterium | reverse complement strand
TCCAGCTTTATAAAGAGTCTCAATTTTACATCGATCTTCATGTGTTAACTTCCCCATCATTTTCCTTTATAATTATGAGGTAACTTTTCAATATTATAAGACTATTTTTTTAATATCGAAAGTTGCGTTAACTAGTTGGATCTACCATATCATCCAATTTGGAAGCTTACTAAAAGATAAAAAACCTTATGACTTAATTAATTATTTAATTCATCATTCAAACGTGAATTGGGGTTTTAAAAACGCACGAACTAATGAGACCTTAGTTGACGCAATTTTAGAAGCCATCGTTTCGGATTTGGCAATCTTAGAAAATATAAAAGATGTTCCCGCTTTTTTGTTTAATGGAGTGGAATTAACTTATGAAACTACTGTTAAAAAATTAAATTCAGCAAAACGTTACTATGATTCAGAAATAGCTGCAGGAAAATTACCAGCTGCTCTAGAAGGCCATAAAAAGCGTATAGATTCACTTACGGCATTGGTGAGTGCAATTCGTGATTTGACTATCTTACATGCAATTAAAACCGATGATGAGGTCTTATTTGGTCGCTTGAAAGAGATTGGAGCAGATCCTTCCGCCTTCCTCGGTGTTTTAGGTGATAATAAACTGCCTTCTTTTCTTTTAAAAGACAGCAATATTAAATTGAAAGCCTGGTACAAAGAGCAAAGAAGACTTGGTTCAACGGAGCTTTCCGTAAGTTCAGTATCTCTCTTTGATAATCTAGAAAGGCTTGAAAAATTAAAAACTGCAGCAGATGATATTAACAGCGCTCATGCTGCTAGAGAGGCTGCGCTACTTGAACAAGCTGCTGTTGAACGTGAGGCCCGTATGTCTGCGGCTTCCCTAAAATAAATCTTATAATGGATCTAAATAACCCCTGTCCTGAAGTTAAATTTTAGGTCCATTTTATAACCTCCAATCAGACACCGGTAATTCTGAATATTGATTTTTAAGATAGTGCTCTAGCATATTTGGAAAATTTTTACCGTATTTATGAATATAAGCTTGTTGCCAGAGAGAGCCATTTTGTTTATTCGCTACGCGTTTTTTTATAAGCTCTAAATAAAAATTTATATCGCCATGATTAACTCCTAGCTGTTCTAATCCTTTAGCTGCAAGAGGTACAAGTTCCTTTAATAATTCACAGGCTTTAATCCAAGCGCCATTCCACTGAAATTGAGCATTCAGACCGTATTGGGCTGCTCTATAGAAATTAAGAACGGTTTCTTGCATATTCTTTACAGGTCGGAGAGAGTAATTAGCAAAATAATAAACAATACCATAAAAGAAAGCAGCATTAGCCACCATATCAATGATGGTAGTACCACTTGATAAAGAGCGATGTTCAATACGTAAGTACGGTCGATTCTGCTCATTAAAATCAAGGATAGGTCTATTCCAACGAAAGATACAAGAATTTTGTCTTCTTACATGACTCATATACTCTTCAGGTTTATTCTCTACTATTGGCACAAGATAGGGATAATCTTGAGTATTATTTTGGAAAAGATCGAAAAGAGACTGTTCTAGATAATGGGGTTCAAAAAATACGGTATTCTTAGTGGGCAATGGAAAATGATACAATTGTTCAAAAATTGCAATTCGTGATTCACTCCAGGTATTTGCTCCATAAAAGAAAGGTGCATTACTAGAAAGAGCTAATAATGGGGCTGATAAGCTTTGAATCGCATTATAATAAGCGGAGGCCTGTTCTTGATTTACTGCCAAATGTAATTGAAAAGAACAGATTAAACCTTCTAGGGCTAAGGACTCAAGCTTTATTCGCAAATGCTCTTGCGGTCCCTCTAAATTAATCACTAGGGGAAAACCTTTACGGTATTGAGTAGTGTAGTCGTTCATTAGGTAAAAATCGTTTTGCGGGGTGATACAGCTCAATTGGGAGAACTTTTTGGCGGCCTGCGGCATAGAACCTATGAGCAATAAATGATAATTCTCTTTTTGTGCTAAAGCACAGCATTGTTCCCACAGGGTTAAAATATTGTGATGCAAGGTGGATAAAAAATTATCACAGATAGGCAACGCGGAGGTATTTATTTCAAGTTGTGAGGTACCTGACTCGGGGCCAATCAAAGGATTATTTAATTTTTCAATAAAAGAAATATTATGTGGCGTTAAACGATAATTCTTATTGAGCATAAGGAATTCTATTTCAGCTCCTGCATGTAAGCCTTGACTAGTAAAATATTTTTTATCAAACCACTCTTTTAAAAGATTCGTTTCTTTCGCTAAATATTTACTAAATAATAGCGGATCTACTTCATACTCTTTATTTTGACATAGATACATCATTTCCCCTCGGCCTAGCTCTCGTTCAATAAAAGTGGCTGAATCGAAATATCCAAATTTGATTCAACCATTACGTAATTATTGCTAGGAATCAGTTTCCAGTCTTTTCTCGATTTAGTCAGTTTTTCTGAGGCAATAACTACTGACTGAGGCGGATTAATAGCTTTGTTTTCTATTAGTTGCTCATTAAGCGACAAATACATTGTTTCGGGTTTAATATGTTTTGAAGTGCAATAGCGACAGGCAACCAAATGCTTACCATTGCTAATACAAATATTTAAATGAGCAACAGCTTTGTTTTGATGTTTTTTTACAATAGAAATAATAAGAGAAAAGGTCTCTTGGAGAATATGTACTATATCGATTAATTGATGTGTTTTGTATTTTTTGGATAACTGTAAGAACAAGGCAAATATTATTTCGGAATCCGTGCTTCCTTTTACCCATTTATAAATATCGTCATCTAATAAATTATGAAATTCGCGTTTAACTTTTTCGAAGAATGGAATCCAGCCATTATGCATGAACATCCAATTTTTATATAAAAAAGGATGGCAATTAAACTGTGAAATACCACCGCTACTAGCCGCTCGTACATGACCAAAAAAAAGAGGAGCTTTGGTTTTTTTAGCTAAATAAGCTAAGTTGCGATCATTCCATGCAGGAAAAAGTGAAGTAAATAAAGCGGGATTTTTCGAAAAAGTGGTGTACCAACCGAGGCCAAAACCATCGCCATTAGTCACTGTTCTTGATTCTCTTGATAAAAGACTCTGCTTAATAAGAGAATGTTCCGGTTTTATTAAGATCTCTGATAATAAAACATTTTTTCCCATATAGGCTACGAATCGACACACATTAATCACCTTCCTTGCTAAAATTAATGATTAATTAATTCAATATGAGTGAATATTAGCTGGAGTATTTGTGAATATATAGATTGGGAACAGGCTTGATACTCCTATCTTCAAGTATAGTATTTTTTTTAACAAATGCTCTTTTATTGCACTAATGATGATATGTTGCCACATATGGTTTTATTTCTTCATAAAATTGGTATATTGTACAACTTACAATTTGATAGGTGTTTATTATGCCCTTTTTTACTATGCAATCTCCCCAACAAATCAGTGAATGGTGCCAACGGCAAACTTTTGATGAATTGAGGAAACTCAATCATCGATTCGGCAAGTTTTTTGAAGAAATCAGTGTAAAAGAAGAGAAAAATAAGGCTGCAATTAGCCAAATTAACCAAAAAATAATTCTTTTTAAGGAAGAAATAGAAAGCAATAAAGAGGAGATAGAAAAAGCTGAGAAGTACAACCAGAGCATATTAGGAAGCTTACCTGGTAACGCCGCTGAGAGATATTTAATGCTTCAGGCACTTTATTCTGTTTCTAGTATTGAGATGGACGTAACCAGGCAAATAGCAGAATTAGAAAAACAGAAAAACACTGCAGCGTGTCGCCTGTTTTTGAGAAACCTGCCGGGACATCCAAGTCCCCGGCAGGGACAAAAACAGGCGACAAGTATGCCTCCGGCGGCCCTGGCCGTCCTGGTCCCCCTTGATTTTGATCCCCCTTCGGGCCTCAAAATCTACG
>CANJQE010000228.1 GCA_947476305.1 Legionellaceae bacterium | reverse complement strand
TCCAGCTTTATAAAGAGTCTCAATTTTACATCGATCTTCATGTGTTAACTTCCCCATCATTTTCCTTTATAATTATGAGGTAACTTTTCAATATTATAAGACTATTTTTTTAATATCGAAAGTTGCGTTAACTAGTTGGATCTACCCAATCACTGCCCCTTTGAACACACTACAATTTAAAAGAAAAAATCTCATTGATATAAAAAGTCAACCTCCTGGCTATCGTGAGATGATAAAAACTACAATTGAAGAACATAAAGCGAGCTCGCGCCCCCTTCGAAATACCGTGCTGAGTTTATGTGGTAACACTCCTGCATTGGCTACGCGGATACTTAGTACCTCAGCTCAATTTACCTTTTTATACGCTGGTAATCGAGAGATGCAAAAATTATTAAATGAGATTGAAAATAACAACTTTAGGATCTCCTAGCTTGTCATTCTTGAATAAATACTGCCACGTTAAGTTAACGTGAGTTGGATGTAATACCAATTCATCATTTACTGCGAACCGCTCGGGCTGAGGAGGGGCTTAGCTCTGTGCCAAGGCTTAGAGACGGACTCTTTCCTCCTCAGCCCGAAGGGGGTTATGTGGAAAATAAAGTAAATGGTTATTTCGGAACCACGTTAAATTAAGGTTTCGTAGCCTGGATTAGCGCAGCGTAATCTGGGAATTTCGTGCATCGATCTCGCTCGAACCCGTGCTATAACTGTCAAGGAATATACTTAAATCTTGAGAAAAGTCAGATTTGAGTCCAGGTTTGACGAAAAAAAGGCTGAGAAAGCACCGCATACATCAGTATGTGAGCATTTATCAGCCTCTTTTTCGTCGAAGATGGGCCAAATATGGCTTTTCCAATCGTTTACTTCCCAGCAAGAGCAATGGCTGATGGTGTGTACATGTTGCCTAACTCACGCGCTACAGCTTCATAAGTAATTTTGCCTTCGTGAATGTTTAAACCATTTAATAAATGTTTATCATCTAACAATGCTAATTTTGTTCCTTTAGTAACAATGCTTAAAACAAAAGGTAAAGTAGCATTATTTAGCGCAAAGGTTGACGTTCTAGGTACTGCGCCAGGCATGTTAGCTACACAATAATGCACTACATTATCTATAACATAGGTAGGTTCT
This sequence comes from Legionellaceae bacterium, assembly GCA_947476305.1. Lineage (GTDB taxonomy): Bacteria > Pseudomonadota > Gammaproteobacteria > Legionellales > Legionellaceae > Legionella. The sequence continues at coordinate 2,843 of CANJQE010000228.1, read as the reverse complement.
TGATGAGTAGTAGGACGACTGGTTTCAAAGCATCCGCCTTGATCAATAGCCACATCAACTAATACTGAGCCAGGACGCATCGATTTAAGCATAGAACGTGGTACTAGCCTAGGAGCAGAAGCACCAGGAACTAAGACGGCACCAATCACTAAATCGGCTTGCTTAACATAATGTTCAATGGCATCTGCTGTTGAATAAACAGTATTAAGTTTGGAACCAAATTGAAAATCCAATTCATTTAAACGTTGTAAAGAGCGATCAAGCACTATCACGCGTGCTTCCATACCCATGGCCATACGTACGGCATTAGTACCTACTACGCCACCACCAATTACAACTACTGTAGCAGCAGCAACACCAGGAACTCCACCTAAAAGAACTCCGCTGCCGCCTTGAGCCATTTCTAAACAATGGGCGCCTGCTTGAATAGACATACGACCGGCCACTTGAGACATAGGTGCTAATAAAGGTAAGCCACCATTATTTTCTGTTACTGTTTCATAAGCAATTGCCGTAACACCTGACTCCATCAGTAGTCTTGTTTGTTGGGGATCAGGGGCTAGATGTAAATAAGTAAATAAGGTTTGCCCTTCACGTAATCTTTTACACTCAATGGGTTGTGGCTCTTTTACTTTAACAATTAACTCAGCGTTAGCAAATATTTCATCAGCACTGTCTACTACTTCAGCACCCGCATGTCGATAATCTTCATCAGAGATACCAATACCTAAACCAGCGCCTTTTTCTACTAATACACTGCTACCAGCTCGAATAATTTCTCTTACACTTGAGGGAACAAGTCCAACACGATTCTCTTGTGATTTTATTTCTTTTGGCACACCTACTAACATACAAACTCCCTTAACGTTTTTTTAATTGTTCAATAAATTCAGGAACTAATGAAAATAAATCACCTACCAAACCATAATTCGCAATTTGAAAAATAGGTGCGTCTTCGTCTTTGTTAATAGCAACTATTACCTTTGAATCTTTCATACCCGCAAGATGTTGCACTGCGCCTGAAATTCCCACAGCAATATATAAGGTGGGTGCGACTACTTTTCCCGTTTGCCCTACTTGGTAATCATTAGGCACAAAACCAGCATCTACTGCTGCACGCGACGCTCCGACTGCAGCGCCTAAAGCATCAGCCAAGTCCTCTATTAATTTAAATTTCTCTGCACTTTGTAAGCCTCGACCCCCAGAAACCACTATTTTTGCACTTCCTAAATCAGGGCGCTCTGATTTACTTAATTCATGCTTAACAAATTGACTGCTTTTTGAAGGAAACTCTTTATCAAGAGATTCAATACTACAAGGCGTTTGAGTTGTAATGACTGGATCAAAGGCGGTAGTTCTTATCGTTAAAACCTTTATTGCATCTAATACACGAACCGTTTCTATCGCATTTCCTGCATAGATAGGATGTTCAAACGTGGCATGATCAATAATTTTACTTACATCAGATACTTGGGCTACATCTAATAAAGCGGCCACCCTCGGTAAAATATTTTTACCATAGGTATTGGAAGAAGCTAAAATCACATCAAAAGAAGGTGCAAGAGAGACTATAAGCTCCGCTACAGATTCTGCTAATTGATTTTCATAACAAGACTTATCAACGCACCAAACTGTATGCACGCCATTGAGCGCAGCAACCTCCTCTGCAACCTTAGAGCAATTAGGGCCCACAACCAATAAGGTGGGTTTATCGTCGACTTGTAAAGCAGCAGCAAGAACGTTTTTGGTCGCTAGATGCATGGTGTGGTTATTATGTTCAACAAGTACTAAAGCACTCATACCCTCTCCTTTTAAAGCACTTTGGCTTCATGTTGTAGTTTATCCAACAACTCAGCCACTGACGCAACTTTTACTCCACCACTGCGAGTAGCAGGAGCATTCACTTTAAGCACTTCAATATGCTTTTTCAGCGCTAAACCTAAACTATCTAATTCAATAATATCTAAAGGCTTACGCTTTGCTTTCATAATATTAGGTAGGCTTGCATAACGAGGTTCATTCAAGCGCAAATCCGTGCTCACAATTGCTGGTAATTGAACTTTAATAGTCTCTAAACCACCATCAATTTCTCTGGTTACCTCTAAGGCATTATCATTAACCGTCACTTGAGAGGCATAAGTAGCCTGAGGCCAGTTCAGTAATGCAGCTAGCATTTGTGGTGTTTGATTATTATCGCCGTCAATGGCTTGTTTGCCTAAAAGCACTAAGGCGGGTTGTTCATTATCAACTATCTTCTGAAGGACTTTAGCAATATTTAAACTTTCTAAAGGCTGCTCTGTTCGCACTAATATTGCTTTATCAGCACCTAAAGCTAGAGCATGACGTAAAGTCTCTTGTGAACTGTCTGTGCCAATACTAACTACTACCACTTCAGTTGCCCAATTTTTCTCACGTAAGCGTAATGCTTCTTCAATTGCAATTTCATCAAAAGGATTCATTGCCATTTTAATATTTTGTGTTTCAACACCTGAATTATCCGATTTAACGCGAATTTTGACATAGGGGTCTATCACACGTTTCACTGCCACGAGTATTTTCATGGTTCCCTCACTGGAATATCAAAACAGCCAGCATCTTGCCAGAGATGGAGGTATAAATTCAAGAGGTAGATTTCTATTTAATGAGCTATAAGCGATATTTGCTAAATATTCAATCAGATACTAGATTTAAATATAAATACCTTGGAATAGACAATGGTTATTTTCTTTACGCAACATGCTATTCGGCTTACAGTCCTTATGTGTGCTATTGGCTTAATTTGTTTCCTAGAAAACTACTATGCTAAAAAAAGAAAATTACAACCATTTAATAGCGCATCAACT
>CANJQE010000227.1 GCA_947476305.1 Legionellaceae bacterium | reverse complement strand
GAGCGTAGATTTTGAGGCCCGAAGGGGGATCAAAATCAAGGGGGACCAGGACGGCCAGGGCCGCCGGAGGCATACTTGTCGCCTGTTTTTGTACCTGCCGGGGACTTGGATGTCCCGGCAGGTTTCTCAAAAACAGGCGACACGCTGCTCTAATTGCTCTTGAGCTAATAATCTCTTTTTAACAGCTTGTGGAGAAGATGATAAAAGGGGCAAGTCATCTGAGGGGGATGTTGTATTAGCCATTAATTATGTCCTTATAGTAAACCCTATTTCCCTAAGTTGGTTTATTATCAGTCATTCTATCTGATACTTAATTTTCAGTCACCTAATTAATTAAACATAAGAAAAATTAAAAGAAGTGACTGAATTATTTTTGTGCGATAAAATTTTTCTAACAAGGAAGGTAAACGATAAGGAATATCATGCCCAGCAGTGAACAATTAACCCAAACTACCACAGTCCAAACAGAGTTATTTTCCCGAAGAAAACAAGCGTTGACTCTTAAAATACAAGAGCTCATGCAAAAAGATAGCTTATTCAATAAGACAAAAAAACTAGTTACTGGAATTATTTCCTTTATCGAGTCTAGGCCCTTATGGCAAAAAATAATGGTGGGACTTGTTTTATCGCTGCCCATTCTGATAACAGGCCTAGTACTACAACTAAGCAGTCTCATGATATTGGGTGCCTGCAGTTTTGTTTTTTCTTCAAGCCTTATCGGCTTATTGGAATACTACAAAAAGCAGCATGAGAACGAGGATAACAGTCATGATGAGTTTATCCTGACTGTTAATGGTGAACTCAACCAGGTTTCTGAGGAAATAAATGAGCTTTATACTGAGCTAAAGGATTATCAGAGCGTCTCTGCAGGGGAAAAAAGACAAGTAGAGGAACAACTAAGCGAGCTCAATTTAGGAAAAAAACAGTTGGAATCTTCGCTAAGTGATTTAAGCGGCAGAAATAAGATTTTAACAGAGATCAAAGACTCGCTGATAAGTGAAAACCAAGCCTTACGTACTGTTGTTGCAGAAAAAATACGTTTATTAGTACAAAAAGATCAAGCTATTAAAAAGTTAGAGCAAGAGCTAACTAAAGCTTCTCAAGAAAAAGCTCAGTTATTATCAGACTTAAAAAAATACCAAGATTTGGAGCTTGCTTTAAGCGCGCGCATTAAGGCCTTAACAGAAGAAAATGAAAGGCTAGGAACAAAGCTAGAGCAGCATGAAACGCATATTCAGCAACTACGCACACAATTAAGTTCCGTATTAGGTCAGCGACAATATTTAGTTGCTAAGGCAAAAGAAAAAACAAAAGAAATTGATACGCTAATACTAGACAAACAAAGTCTTGAACGCGCTTTAGAAAAAAGTCTTGGGGAGCAAGAAAAGTTAAAAGCCATAATTATTGATTTAGAAAAAGACCAAGAACAATTTAAACAGAGAATTAAAGTGCTAAATATAAAGCTTTTTGAAAACAATATTAGTCAGGAAAAAAATCAAAAGGCTATATCAGAACTTTTAAATGCAGGCACAGCACTGCATCAAAAAAATGAATTTCTCACTAGTCAATTAGGGGTTTTGGCTGAACAGAATCAGTTTTTAACTGAAACTGTTGTGGCACTTGCTGCGATAGAAAACGAATTACTAGGCTCTAAAACGCATTTGGAAGAGGTAATTACCGCTTTAGAGGCGCAAACAAAGGAACAAGCTAATGTCTTAGTTGCGCGAAAGGAGCAGTTAGAACTGGCTTTAAACGACTATCAAGCGTCGCGCGTCCTACTCGATAATACGGTGGGTGAATTAGCTTTAGTTAAAAGCGACATGGCAAAGGAAGTAGATAGATTTAAGCAGACACAAATTATCCTAACAAAAACCATTGCTACTTTAAGTAAAGCGGCCATAAAAGATGAGGACAATAAGAACGCTTTTTTAAGTCAATTGACTGAGCTGATAAAAGAAAAGGAAACAAGCTTTCAGCAGGTCGCCTCTGGTGTTCTTAGCGTTAATCAGCGACTGACTTCGGTGAGTCAAGAGTTCGAAGCCTGCATCGAACGTCATAAAAGTTTATTGACGGCACAAGAACAGCATATGCACCAATTAAGCCTTCTTAGCCAAGCGGCTCGCTCAGCGAATAGTTTTTTTTATCACCCTGAACCTAGTTTATCAGTCTTTAGAGAGCCGACAATAAATACGCAGCCTATTGCCGCTTATTAGTTTAGAAAGAGAAGAAAATCATCAACGAGAGTCTGACTCTGATTTAAAATCGTAAGATGTTTTTTTAAAACCAGGCAGTTTTTTTCTTCATAATTTAATTCAGTGATTTTGGCTATGATTCGCTCATAAGTCCGCTGGTCTTTGGCGCTGAGTTGGGATAAAGCTTGGTTAATCTGAGCGAGTACTTGGTTTTTCTTCATTTGTCTTGTTGTGCTTAAAAGAGACTCCAAGCGATCCATTAACTCTTTTAATTCAGCTTGTGGAGCGCTGCAAGTAATACGCATAAAACCGCTGTTTTTTGCTAAGCCAAAATAGGATAAAGGAGCTATCATCACTCGCTCCATAAAAAGTAAATAATAAGCTAAGTCCTCATCAGTTGTAACCGGTCCCATTTTTTGTAAAACCCGAGTAGCTTCTATAGGTAATTCCAAAGCAAATAAATCACTGAAATCGCCTAGTACATAAAAAGTTGCCTCAACGGTGTATAAAGGGTCAGGCATATTAGCCCCCATTTGTTGTAGACGCTGAGCCACATAAGCTACTTTTTGGGCATAAAAATGGGCTAATTTTTTTTGCTCTTGCACATCAAATTGTGCCATCGTTTCAGCATAAGCTAATTGAGCGGAACGCGGTGCATGAATAAAATAATTAATATTTTTATTTAACAATTCATTCATCAACCCACTATCAAAAACTAAGAGGATCGCCATGCGTTCTCCTGCAGCGGATAAGGCTTTAGTGGCTGAACGCAATATAATGGTCCTATTTTTTAAATCTGGGGCACTATTTAAAAAAGAGGGCATAGCTGAAAAAGACAGTTCGGCATAGGCTTCATCCAAAATAATGTACAGTTCCGGGTATTCTCTTAATACCGCAGCAATTTTTAACAACTCCTCTTTATCAATGATGGTGCCTAAGGGATTTGAGGGATTGCATATTAAAATAGCTTTAGGCCAACCATGGTCTGTTTCTGCTAAACGATAGGCCTCTTGAATACTCTCATGCATTACTTTGGCGGTTAATTTATAGCCCGGAGTATCCATAACCGGTATAGGATGGAGCTGATGTACGTTATTATTGGAATAAACACTATAATGAGGGAAGGGAGTAATGATGCGGTAGCCAGGGCTGTCTTCAAAATGTGTATTAAGGGTATCAAAAATAGCACGAAGCCCCCCTATACCGCCTACAGTAAATAAAATATGTTCTGCTTTGACTTCTACTCCATACCATTCCGACATTATTCCTGCCATTAAGGTTCTTGGTTCTTTATCTCCTCGAGGATCACCATAGTCAATCGCGGCATCATCAACAAGCTCAGGATTTAAGTGCCATTGCGTGGAAAGTTCATCGAGGCGCAGCCAATAAGAAAGGTAGGATTTGATGGTATGAGAATTAATAGGATAGGTAGGCCTGCCTAAACCCGCAAAGATCATCTTTTTATGCGATAATTCCTCTTTTAAATGATTGGCCCACAAGGAAAGTAACATGACTTTTTCAATCTTTTTTGCGGAATGTCCGTCTGGAGTAAGCATAGGTTATCAACTAGAATCATAATGATTTATTTTATCATAAATTTAGCACAAATTAGACAAAGTGATTAATAAAATACAATTTAAAGAGCCTATACTTAGTGTAACTTATTCTTTTTTATTATTATAAATCCGATGTTCCGCGGCTAATTTGAAGTAATTTTCAATTAAAAGGCTCTGAAAGCCCCCATTGAGTTCAAATCAAGACAAAGATCAATCGATAACAAGAGATAGATCAAATCAATCAACGTGGTAATACCGTATGCTAACGCGCAT
>CANJQE010000226.1 GCA_947476305.1 Legionellaceae bacterium | reverse complement strand
ATCCCCCTTCGGGCCTCAAAATCTACGCTCCCCAATGACTGACGCCTTTTCGTATGGCCTTATATTTTCCCTGCGGAAAAACATCCGGCCCTAAGGCTACCAGGGACTACTCGCCCGCGCCTTCGGCTCTCCATGGCTCGCAGCGGCAGTAGTGCTTATACATACACCTGGGAGCAGCAAAATAGTCAAATTAGTTATCAACCACCACTGCCAACCGCTTTTGAGGGGCCCAACTTTAGAAGTATTCCACCCACGCGTGATCCAACACGTTTTCACCCGAGTTTAAAATCGCTGGCCAACAATGGTTCATTTACCTGGGAAGTATTATCTTGGGTGGACCGTATCATGGATTTTAGAGTGACTGTTCGTTCTAACAGAGCTAATGGTTCATGTAACGCCTACGGATTAATGAGCGTCACCGTAAACGCAGCTTCGGGGCCATTTAAACTTACCTACCCAAGTGAGAACCCTGTTGTATGGCAAGGTAATACACAGCAAACTATTAAATGGGACGTTGCTAATACTAATAAAAATCCAATACATGAAACCAAGGTGAATGTAGTGCTATCTACTGACGGGGGTAAAACCTACACAATAAATTTAGCCCAAAATGTTCCTAATAATGGTGTTTGTATAGTGAAGGTTCCGTTGGTGAATACTAATCAAGCACGTATTATGGTGCGAGCCTCCTCTGGAAATTTTTTCACTATTTCACGAAAAGATTTTAAAATTACTAGATAAGAGATAACCGCTTTTTCTCTGTGAAAAGCATAATAATAAAAACAAAACTCTTAACTTATCATGATAGGTTAAGCAAAAAAACTCTTTAGTTCCTACGTCCCGTGGCTTGTTCACGGGATCCAGAGATCTCAGCAAAAATTAAAACTGTTATACACAACTTCATAATCGAAATTGATAATACCAATAACCTACCAATTACTACCAAATTGGTAGTAACTTCACGAAATTGATAATACCAATAACCTACCAATTTCTACCAAATTGGTAGTAAACTATATTATTGAATACTTCTATCAATAATTAAAATTTGTAGTCGCAGCTAACAAGTCAGAGGTTATAAATGAAAATACCTTTAAGCCCACCAGATTTTAAAAAGCTTATTAAAAATATGCCCGATTTAGTTTTAAATGAAAAACTAATTAAACCTACAACTGAAAAAGGCGAATATATTCATTGGGATAAACTACGACATTTACCAACACCAGAAGGTACTACGTCCGAGCAATGGTGGGCTTGTATAAAACTAGCGCGAAGGATTATATACAAGGATTTACTTTTTGAAGACAATAATCATAAAAAGTTTGTTTTTGTATTAACTGATACAGTTCTAAATCAACTTCATAGAATAGACCGTAAGGCCGGTTTTTATACCAGAAAGATTAATAAAGAAGTAAGAGATGATTATTTAGTAAGATCATTAATTGAGGAAGCTATCACTTCTAGTCAGTTAGAAGGGGCATCTACTACCCGAAAAGTTGCAAAGGAAATGTTGAGGACTAGCCGTAAACCGAGAGATGTAAGTGAACAGATGATCTTTAATAATTTTAAAGCCATGCAATTCATAAGAGAAATGAAAGAAAATAAATTGACCCTTAATATTATTTGCGAATTACACCATATATTGACTTCAGGGACTATGGAAAACACCAAAGAGGTAGGTCATATAAGACAATCGAATGATATCCATGTTTGGGATAATACGGATCAAATATTACATACACCACCAAATTATGAAGAATTAGAATCTAGATTAGAGAAACTTTGCTATTTTGCTAACACAAATGATGAGCAAAAAGGATTTATACACCCAGTGATTAAAGCAATTATATTACATTTTATGTTAGCTTATGATCACCCCTTTGTAGATGGAAATGGACGAACAGCGCGTGCATTATTTTATTGGTCCTTAGCTCATGAGGGCTACACACTAATGGAATTCATTTCCATATCCCAAGTTATAAAGCGCGCGCCTACTAAATACGCTAAAGCATATTTATATACCGAGACGGATGACAATGATCTTACATATTACTTTTTGCATCAACTGGAAGTTATTTTAGAAGGAATTGACTGTATTGAGGAATATATAGATAGAAAAAATCAAGATATTAAAGAAATTGAGCAATTACTTTATGAAAATCAAATTCTAAAAGATAAAATAAACCATAGACAAATAAATCTTATTAAGCACGCAATGCAACACCCAAACACCCAATATAAAATAGAAGTGCATCGTCACTCTCACAACATAACTTATGATACCGCACGAACTGATTTATTAAAGTTAGATGAGTTAGGTTTGCTTATAAAAACAAAAGTAGGAAAATCATTTACTTTTATAGCACCTCCCAATTTAAAAGAAATTATGAATGATATTGAATAAAAGCTTTAACAAACTTATATTTCTCCCAATATCTATGCAGCTTGCCCTATACTAGATGGAGAAGCATCGGACCAAAAAATCACTATCGTGAGATTTACGTATTTGAGTACGACATTGTTATACATCGTACGCCACTAGTGGCATTTTCCCGCGACATAAATTAGAATAAAATCAATAACTTAAATACGAGATAAAGGGCTCATAATCCGTTGGTCCTAGGTTCAAGTCCTAGTGGGCTCACCAATTAAGTCAGTTAAATCAATAAGTTATAATGAATCCCTCAATTCCTTCGAAAATCATTATAAGAATTTTGAGAAAAATAACTCACGAAAATCACAAAAAAAGATCAGAGCGAGTTGTCTCACCGATCATATCACTATAAGTGAGTACAATATGCTTGACCATTATTTATACATTATGATATTATTTGTACTTTATAGTCTATAATTAATGGGAATAATATGATGTCACCAACCGAAAAACTGCAACAATTATTGGCAAATGGAACTGAGTTACCAGATTTCAAACAATTAGCGATGGTTTTGGTTAAACAAGGTGCTGATATCACTGTACAGGCAATTACAGGTGATACACGTCCTACTTTGTTACACATTCTTGCACGTACAAATAAAAAAGGTATAAACAATAGCGAGATAGCAGAATTAGTACATATAAACTCAGATGTTTTAGAACAGCGAGGTGATTATAATCGTACTGTACTGCAGTCCTTATTGGATAGATTACATTGGAATTTAACCTTTGAGGATTTCAAACAATCTGCCATGATTTTGGTGAGATTAGGGGCCGATGCTACTCAGCGAGGACTCACTGGTAAGCAACACACTTTGCTGCATTCTCTTGTAGATAATAACAAGAACGGCGTAAATAATGAAGAGATTGCAGAATTAGTACATATAAACCCTACTCTTTTGAAACTTACAAACAACGAGAATTATACTGCGTTACAATTAGTAATAAATAAACTCCTGAGTAATGAGCGTTCTGGTTTAGAGACTAGAATGTTTGAGTTCGAGTTTGATGGAGGTAAGCCGTATAATGTCAGTACGGAAGAGTTAAATAAGCAAAAATACGAGATTGAGAATACCCGCAAAGATCTCCAACAATCTGCTATGGCCCTTGTTAGACTAGGCGCAGATATTACACATTCAACCATTAATGCACACCCCACATTACTACATGCCTTGGCGTGTAGTAAAAACAAAAATGGCGTAAATACGGATAATATGGCTGAATTAGCATTATTAAATCCTAATATACTGGCATTTACAGATGGGAATGGTCGCACTCCGATTCATCATTTACTAACTAACAATCCAGACGTAACTGTAGATGTAATCGAAAAATTCCTCTCACCAGAAAATTTGCATTTGGCTGATAATAAATATGCTACGCTTTTGCATGTATCTTGCCGTGCAGGTAATTTACCGGCGGTGAAGTATTTGGTTAGTAGAGAGTTAAGCGCAACAACACTAACAGATAAGGCAGCGTGTCGCCTGTTTTTGAGAAACCTGCCGGGACATCCAAGTCCCCGGCAGGGACAAAAACAGGCGACAAGTATAATGCCACTACTTTTTCGGACAATAAAATTTAGTATTTAATTCCTAAACAGTTAAAATAAGTCATAACATTTAGGAAGCCTTATTAATGAGTAAAAAACAAAAGACGTATACAGCTGAGTTT
>CANJQE010000225.1 GCA_947476305.1 Legionellaceae bacterium | reverse complement strand
TTAACACCATTAGTGATGATGCAATTAGTACTGTTGAGAATGAGTTAAATAATAGGCCAAGAAAGTGTTTAAACTATAAAAGTCCTATTGAAATTTTTAACACAAACTAGAGGCGGCAAAGTTGCGATAACTAGTTGGATCCGCCGAAGTGCTAATAAGTAAAGTGCCTATACCAACATGCCCCATATATTCGTTTAATCCAGACATTCTTTGCCTAAGAGAATAATCAATATCCAGTTGATCAATAGTCATTTCATGAGGAGCTTCAAGATTCTCTTGGTAATATACATTTATTTTTCCTACAGCTTTTTTATCGGCGTCAAATAAAATATAACTTACCCCATATACTGTAGCGCCATTTTCCAGCTCCTCCTCATCATCATCGCTATCTTCAGCGACTAATCGAGCATGCTCACCATCGATCGCGTTAGCTTTTTTTGCATATAAATTTTCAACAGTTTGTTGATCCTCTGCAGATAATTCTGGGGAATGGCTATAGCTTCGTACGACAGTAACATCAGCTTCTTTGAGTGGGTAAACACCTACTTCTATTCCAACCGCTTTAAAGGCATTAGCTAATTGCTCTGGTACTTTAAATTGTTGAGGCATAAGTATGTTCTCATAATTTAACTGTGATTATAGTATAAGAACATCATTAACAGCCTCATGCTAATTAAATGATGGAAAATAAATCACCCCACCATTATGTACTATACCTTGGCAAGCCGCTGTTTTTGTCCAAGTTAATACATCAGCATAACGTGTTATGACACAGGTTCGAACTGTTTTCTTAATACCTGTAATTTTAAAACTAGTATTTCCCTGAGCTAGCAACACTGTTTTACTAGCAGCATTCCATTGTATAGTTTTACCATTCACAGTGACCGACATATTCTTAGCAATACCCAAGCTATATAGCTTAGTATCTTTGTTTGCAGGAATAGGATTAGGTAGACCAATATAATAATCACCATTATTTCCTGTTACTAATACTAAACCCGAATTACATAATATGCCGGAATTAGGAATAATATCTAAAGCCTCACCTGCCTTACCAAAAAGACAATTAGCCGAATTTTGATTTTGATAAGCGATTAAATTAATATTTTTTGAGTCAGGTACATTAGTAAGCGTTATTTGTGAACCATTCGTTACTAACTCTTTATTAAAATAAGCGTAAGTACCAGAAGCCATACCAAAAATGATCGTTCTGGTTTGATTGATTGGTGGTGTAATTGTTCCGCCCATATTAGGGATATCGGCAGGTAGGTAAACATGTATTTTATCATTACCCTCTTTAGTGATATTCAAACGAGCACAGAATTCACCATTAGCTTTTTGCACCGTATCTGAATTAATAGTTAAATTACAACTTGCTTGCTTGTTACCCTGATAGGCAGTCAGTACAGAATTATTCGGTAACCCTTTGCTCTCTATAGGAGTCGCATTAACTATTAAAGTATTATTAAGATAAGCAGAAATCCCCACACTCGTATTCATATTAAACTGAAGCTTTAATCCAGTGCCTTGTTCTGCGCTCGGAAAAGTAATTGTTTTCCCTAGATTATCAAAAACTAATTGCGTACATAATGAGCCACTTAGCCCTTTAATTACCGACTTATCATCAATTCCCACTGTACATGAAGCTCCATTTTCAATACTTAAGACGGTAGCCTTGTTTATTGAAACAATTTGATTGTTATTAGCTTTTTCTCCATCAACTAAAGCATTCACATTATTGGGTACAATCATTTTCATTGATACAGGAGTATTTACTGGCTCCTGAGGCTCATCAGATGGCGTTGATTTAGGACAAAAAGTAATTTCAAATTGAGTTTGTGAGCCACAACGTGCTAATCCTTTTGCATCATCATATGCATAAGTATAAGAGTCACATTGTTGGCCTGTATGAACAGATAAGGAATAACTACTACGTGCTGCAGGCCCTGCACTACATACTCCAGGACTTATTGGCGGTGTAGGACAACAATACATTTGTGCCTCTGGAGATTGAGGTATAATTCCTCCCAAAATGTTATGCCAGCCTCCTTCAGTATGACCGTTATCACTGCCTTGAGCCGTAGTTAATTTAGAACAAGGGCTAAAACAACCAATAGGTGTGCCTGTTTTAGAATCAAGCCATTGGAGATTAACGTGGGTTACATTCACGCCATTAATAGTATTAAATTTTCCTTCAGTTGATAAATTGGCATCTGATGGGCAAGCATCTGCTGATAAATGGCCACAATTTACTCCTGGATTGGCTATAACCTTACCTGTCATTAAATCCATACAGCTTGAGTTATGTTTTTTAACAGTAATAGCGTATGGAAAGGTATAGCCATCGACGGCGGAACCATTCCACCACGTTTCAGCATTCAAATGATGATTTGGATCACTAGGATTAACTGCACACAAAGAGGGATTATTAGCAAAAATGGCTTTTAAACAGCCCCATGTGGCTTCAAATTTACTATTAATATCTGGTGAATAAGGTCCATGTTGATAACCTTGTGCTTCCGCTTCAGGAACGCCAGTTGATTCACCTACAGTACAATCATAGCCATGTGAATTACAGCCACTTTTGGGCCAAAAACGGGTTGAAGCAAGTCCCTCATCTGGAATGTTGTAGTCATAGGAGCTTCCTTGAGGAATTTCTACTACGATGGGATCATTCGTTTTGCTTTTATAATCTTGTTGAATCCATAGTGTTTTATTACATTGATTAGTAATTCTTAAACGATTTGTTTGCTCGCTATTTGATGGAGTCACACCTGCAAAGCTTTCATAAGATAAAAATAGATAAACACTAAAAACGGCGTAGTTTATTATTTTTAACATGATGCATCCTATTTTTTGTAAATATTTTTTATATTATAGAGCAAAAACAGAACAATAATAGGATTTCAATTAATAACTCTTCGCACACCCCAAAGATTATTTAAATAAAAACAAGAAGTTAAAACTCTGTAATCTGCGCCCTGATAATGACTATCGCTTATAACCCAATCACCTACATGCGGTATCCACAGATCTTGAGCGCATAAGCCATTAGGGGCTATTTGCGAAGGCGCTATATCATTTGGACCATTGCCAACCTGCTTTCCTGTCCAAATCACCACATGAGTTACTAAGGAAGGATTAGCTGAGCTTTGTTTTGTAGCAGAAATAAATAATAAATCGCCAGGATACAGTGGCAAAGCAGCTAAATCAGATGCTTTAATACTGCCCTTATGTTTCTGACCTTGTTGATCAATAACTGAAAGATAGCCGCCATGGCCATTACAAGAATGCCCTATTTCAAGTGTATTATCTGCACAAACTAATTGGCCTGCAGCTTGAGGGTTATCTAAGATATTATTAGTCTGTTGTTGATTAGGCGATAAATTGCTTTGCGAGCCACCTCTTCTTTGACCGGCTTGCCATTCCACTTTAGAGCTATAGCCTAGTCCCAATAAATTGATTATAAGCAATGACTCTGAAAAAGCTCATCAATAGAGCATCCAAGAGTTCTACGGAGAGTTTTGGCTTGAGCCCATTTGTGTTCAATGGGATTAAGATCTGGGGAGTATGGAGGTAAATATTCTAAAATCATCCCTGCTTTTATTAATTGTTCTTGCATTTCTTTATCCTTATGAAAAGCAGCGTTATCCATAATAACAACACTTTTTTGAGGCAATTTAGGTAACAAATCCTGTTCAATCCAGCTATTGAAAGTGGCTGCATTAATTGTTCCTTCAAACAAGCTAACTGTAAGCAATTGATTGTCTCGTAAAGCGCCAATAACATTGATTCGCCCACGTTCTCCCCAAGCACGCAAACCATAGCATCGTGTACCTTTTAGAGAATAACCGTGAGTGCGTGGCATATTGTGAGCAAAGCCACTTTCATCTAGGTAAATCAGCGGACGTCCTTCCTTTTGATAAGCAGTTATTCTTCTTTGAAAAGAACAACGCTTTTCTTCATCTGCTTTAGGGTGATTCCATGTTTTTTTTATAGCTAATTTTTAATCGAATTAGAGCAGTGCGAATCCCAGTCTTGCTCACGTTAAACCGTTTAGCTCGCTCATATTGATAACTATCTGGATGCAGTTCCACATCTTGTTTA
>CANJQE010000224.1 GCA_947476305.1 Legionellaceae bacterium | reverse complement strand
CCAGAGCGGAAACTCAATTGCTTATATTCGATTACATTGAAGTGTTTTATAATCGTCAGCGACTACACTCAACTCTGGGGTATCAGACACCAGATGAGTTTGAGTTAGCTGCATAAAGTTGGTGTCCGGTATTTCGAGGCAAGATCAATAACTAGCTTCCCAAACGTTTAATTACTTAAATTATTTTTTTAAGAGTTTAGATATAATAAACCCGATTCCCCCTGCAATCAGTAAGGAAGTGATTGGCTTTTCTTTCACTTTTTGAATCATTTCGTCTGTATATTCTTCTATACACGCCTCAAGACTGGTGAGCTTTTCTTTACTGCCCTCATATAAATCATTAGCTGTATCTTTTACTTGATCGGCGAGCGAATCCACCTTTTCTTGGGTTTCATAATAGGTTTCTGATGCTTTGTCTTTTACAGTCCCATAGAGGTCTTGAGTTTTATCCTTTAGTACTGATTTGTTTTTATTAAAGCTATCCATGACGACACTCCAATTATATAAATGAAAAATCTTATTATAAAATGTATGCTAATGAAAGTTAAAGTATTTTTTATATTTCATCGCACAATTTAAGCCTAGGACGTATACTTTAATTGTCAAAATAAAACAGCACGAATTCGTGTTTACCTTTGATAACTAATTAAAACAACTACTCCTTTTTATCCTTTATCAAGATTCATAATAATAGAGCGAATGTATTAAGATTTAATGTGTAATTGCGGGTAAACCTCTATTAAGAGATGGAAATCCATTATTGTATAAATACTTTGGTTTTCTAAAATAAAGCTGTTTCTTCAAGCTTTTTAACTATAAGACAATGCTAAAAACTAATTTGCTCCAATATATTTGATTCACTAATTCTATTTTTGTGGTCCTTAGCTATAAAAGATTTAAAGCTAACTGGTATTTTAAGGTTGTTAATAGGGAGAATGGTTCGCATGGACGCTACTACTTCATTTTGGAACGCTATTAGTAAAAGACTTAACAACTATCCTGAGTTAGACAAAGATATAGAAGTGGACGTAGTAATTATTGGCGGCGGAATAACAGGGATTACCGCTGCAAACCAACTGATAAAGGCAGGGAAGAAAGTCGCAGTCTTAGAAGCAGATAAAATAGGAGGTGTGACTACCGCTTCTTCTACAGGTAATCTTTATATTCCCGTACAACCTTTCTATCAATCTATTTTTTCCAAATTTCAATTGGAGACCGCTAAAACTATTGCTCATTCTCGTAAATTCGCAATTGACTATATAGAAAGCCAGATTCAGGAAAAAAACATTAACTGCCAATTTCACCGACGTCCTTGGTATGCCTATAGCAATCAAGAGGAGCGTATCTCCCTTGATAAAGAAGTAGAGCTCTTCAAAAAAATGGATATTGGTATTGATTATATTAAAACCTTGCCGCTGTCATTAAAATTTAAAAAAGCGATAGTAATGCCCGCACAAGCCCGATTTAATCCCTTGCAATATGTTCTATCAATGGCTGAGGATTTATATAAAAAAGGGTGTTACCTATTTGAAAATACGAGAGTACTTGCCGTCGATGAACAGGACTACTGCACTATTACTACTAAAAATGCGACAATCAAAGCGCACAAAGTATTTATTGCTACACATACTCCTATTGGCATCACTAATACTCATCTGTTTACAGCACCCTATCGCAGTTATGTCGTAGCGGTTACTTTAAAAGATAAACAGTATCCTGAAGGTCAATTCTGGGATTTGGATAAACATGCCCACGCCCTTTGTACTCATGCGATTTCAGAGGAACACCCCGAATTATTTATGGTGGCTGGAAGCCACCATAAAACAGGGCAGGGCACCAATATGCAGGAACATTATCATGAACTGAGAACGTTTTTGCATGAGCATTTTCCTGTAGATAAAATAACCTATCATTGGTCTGCACAACATTATCATTCGCCTTATATTGGATTAACTAGTCGCTCAGCCAAACATACTTATATGGCGACAGGATATTTTGCAGATGGCTTAGTGTATGGAACCTTGGCAGGAATCATTGTAGGGGATTTGTTAACAAAGACACCTAATCCTTTAATCGACACCTATCAGACTAACCGCGTAACCGTCTCAGCATCTACTCCATTTTTAATCCGTGAAAATTTTAATGTGTTTCTTCAATATCTTAAAGATTTTCCTTTATTTTCTAACAAGGATTACAACCATTTATCTAGTGGTGAAGGAAAAATTTTTGAGATTAATAACGAGAAATGTGCTGTATCCCGTGATGAGCATAATAAATTACATTTTGTTTCAGCAGTGTGTACTCATATGAAAGGGATTGTCGCGTGGAATAATGCGGAACAAACTTGGGATTGTCCTTGTCATGGGAGCCGATTTACACCACAAGGTACAGTTATAGAAGGCCCTGCTACATCTGATCTTAAAGAGAAAACACCATTCAATAATTAAAGGAAAAAAAATGTTATATAGCGCTTTAGGTTTTTTTGTACTGGCAGCCGTACTCGGATTATATTTACTTAGCTTTATCCTCAATAATAAAAACACGCCCAAAGGAGTAGCAATCACACACGGCTTTTTTGCAGTAATAGGAATACTATTACTGTTTATTTATCCCTTCCTTTACACTCCCTCACCAGTGACAAGTCTTGTATTGTTTATCTTTGCTGCACTGGGAGGCTTACTACTGATGTATCGCGATTTAACAGGCCAACCTCTTCCCAAATGGCTTGCCTTAGGGCATGGGGTAACTGCTATTCTGGGGTTTATTGTATTAGCAGTATTTATAGTTCATCAATAAAAGAGCAGGAATGGCCATCAACAAAGATTGGAATTCATTAACTACATCAATAAGGACTCTCACTATGATGAACATTATTCATGTTGTACTAAATTATCAGGGGGGTTGGAATGTTCAAAACGAATCAGACAACCGTGTGTTTGCTCGTTGTGATGAAAAAGAACAAGCCATCACTGCTCATCAAATCAGTATGAATTCAAGACAGTCCTTTTATATTCACAATGAAGATGGTTCTTTAGGTGTGGTTAACTCTTGAAAAGTATAATTCGTCGCTTCATTATTTCTATATTACACTTATTGAAGTGACCTAGTTAAGGAGGAGCTCATGTTACGGATATTAATTTGTTTAGCTCTCGCTTTATGCAGCAATGTACTTAAGGCAAATCTGGGGCCGCAAGCTGGCTCTACATTAATTCCTTGTTTTAACATGAATGAAGTAGACCGTACTGGAAAACAAATAAATGAGCTTTTGAAGCATGAGTTTTGCGAGGGACAAGTGGACCCCAAAAAATTTGCTTCTATTAGTCAAAATATACTCTCTAAAATCATGACTGAAAATTTTTTAAGTGTGACACCGCCTGCAAACTGGCAGCAATTGACAGATGATATTGTAAAAAACTGTCTCGAAAACAATGATCTGTGTCAAAAGAAAGCGCGGAAAGAATTCGAAGTCTGTATTAAACCTAGGATCCCTTTGCTCCTGGTACAATTTGGGCCTTGGCTTGCTGAACATTGTTCACAATTGAATAAGTCATTAATTCGTCAGTGGCCAGATAAAAAGGCAATCCTCGAAAAGATAATTAATGAAGCAAAGTGAGCGAATAATCGCATTTCTTTTTAGAGAGGAAGCTATCCAGAGCAAACCATTGAAATTATCAAACTTGGAGAAAGTTAATCATTCTTTATTTGTTCTCTAAAGAAAAAATCACTCGTAACACGAGTATGGGTGGGCATCTAATACTGCGGATGAAAACCGGGGTGGAGTAAGGTTAATAGTAATTATCTAATCCGTAAAAATACGCTATATCTAATAATACCGTCTTTTTCTACCATTGAGGGTTCCTATGAACGCCATTGAATTTTTAATAAAAGAACACAATAAAGTACGAGCCCTGTTGGTAGACATTGCTGATGAATCACATCAATTCGATACGCAAAAAACACGCTTTGATCTTTTAGCTCAAGATCTCATTCGTCATGAGAATATGGAACATGAAGAAGATAAAGAAAGTAGTGGACCCCAAAAATGAGACAGTAGTGTAAAATATAACTATTGGCTCAAGGGGTTTGAAAAATGGCTAAAAAAACGTTCAGTTCGGAATTCAAAGCAAAGGTGGCTATTGAAGCACTAAAAGGTCATAAGACGACAAATGAATT
>CANJQE010000223.1 GCA_947476305.1 Legionellaceae bacterium | reverse complement strand
GCGCGTTGGCAATTGCAATAACGTCAATCAATTCCTGCATTAATGCTGCTTGTACGGGCGATATATAACCCGACGCCGCAAACCCCATTCCGATTATTGAAACCAATATTCCGCCAACTGCGCTTTGCATGGCAATACGACGCAGCTTGATACTTATGTGGAATAGTTCATCAACCTTTTCTAGCGAATTCTCCATAATTACTGCACCCGCCGCTTCAGCCGTGACGCTACTATGCTGGCCAAAAGCAATGCCAACCGTAGCTGACGCTAGCGCTGGCGCATCATTTATTCCGTCACCCATAAATAACGTTGGTGCTTTTAAAGTTTCTGCTCGAACAACGGCGACTTTTTGCTCTGGGCTTTGGGAGGCCAGCATTTCCTTAATCCCAAGTAAGTCTGCCAGGTAAGTCACTTCTGATTCCCTATCGCCCGAAACCAGCATCACTTTGTTGAACTGGTGCGCTGGCCCTAAATGACCGATAAAGGGTTTTCCGTCGGAACGCGGAGCATCACGGAAACGAAAGGTTGCAGCATACTTGCCACCTTGCATGATGATACATTCCAGTCCTTCGGAAGTTGGCGGCAATTTGATATCCGGCTGCGTTTGCAACAGTTTTTTACGGCTGGTTACAAAAATATTTTGCCCCATAACCATACCAGTTAAGCCTTGACCTGGCTTTTCAGTGACGCTTTCTGCTTCAACCATTGAGAGTTTCTTTTTTTCAGCTGCTTGCAAAATTGCGTTAGCAAGAGGATGTTTTGAATATCGCTCTAAGCTAGCGGCACATTGTAAAATATCATTCGCGACTAAACCTTCTGCAGGAATAATTTCAGTCAGCCTTGGTTTGCCATAAGTTAATGTTCCCGTTTTATCAAAAATTGCTGTACGACAGGTTGGTAAACGCTCCAAGACAGTTGGGTCTTTGATAATTATTCCACGCTTCGCCGCCATTGATATTGCGCTGATTATGGTTATAGGAATCGCAATAATTAACGGGCATGGAGTTGCTACCACAAGGACCGCTAATGCAGTTAATGAGTTGCCTGTTGTATACCAAACAACAGCTGTGATAACTAATGCTAAAGCTGAAAACCAGCCGCCCAGTTCATCAGCGATGCGTCGCATAGAGGGGCGTTTTTGCTCCGCCTCTTGCATCACGCCCATTATTTGCGCATAGCGAGAGTCCTTGGCAATTTTTACTGCTCGAATCACAAGCACCGCTTCACCATTTATTGCGCCTGAAAGAACATCAGCGCCTATTGTTTTTGAAACTTGGTAGGGCTCACCGGTTAAATAGGATTCATCCATTGTGCCATGGCCGTCGACCACCTCACCATCTACTGGCGCAGTTTCATGGGGGAATACAACAATATTATCTCCAATAGCAATATCGACAAGAGCAATTTCTTCAATCTCATCGCCTTTTTTTCGGTGAGCTAAAGACGGCATTCTATCGGCAAGAGCGCGCAAAACCGCCGATGCTCTACGCATCGCGTAGCGTTCCAAAGCCTGCCCACCTGCCAACATGAGCACGATTAACACAGCCGCCAAATATTGCTCAAGTACTGTACCTGCAACCAACTCAATTGCGCCTAGAAAATCGGCCCCTATGCCACTTTTAAAAAGCTTGAGCACAATTTGGATTAGCAAAGGTACACCACCAACCGCAATAATTACCAGCAAAGGGATATCACTGCTCAAGGCAAAATGCAAAGCAATCGCTAGTAACGAACTTAGTGCAATTAGCATCTGCCATTTAGCAAGGAACCTACTTAGCTTATCCATTGCTCTTCATTCTCCATCGCATACTTCAGAAATAGTAGTATGAGCCATCAGATTAGTTTAGCTTACTTTACACAACTTGACGGATATGAGCTCTTGCGTTTTGCGAGCTAATTTCAAAGAATATTGTGAGTGTAGAAAAGGATAATTTAGAAGCTAACCTAGATTTTCTCAACTGAACGGACTATATCAAACCCACAGAGTGCATTTGAAGTGAAAATGGTGAATAGCAAATTGTCCAATTTTTAGGTCAATAGCAGTTTCTGATGAGCTTGATGCTTCACGAAGTATTACTTTATAAATAAATTAAAACTGGTCCATCAAGTTTCGAACCAATTTGTGGAGATCGAGTCCCTCCGAAGCCCTTTTCACCAAATAATAATACAATTTCCAGTTTCCAATTTGGAAATCGGAAACCATTGTGCTATAATTCACTAAAAAAGATTGGGGATTTTCATGCTTAAAGGGCAAGATGTAGCTATTCTCATTAAATTGCTTTTAAAAAATAATGCTAAAGAAAAAATTGAGTTTAAAAGCATAGCTCATGAGCTTTATATCAGCCAATCTGAAGTGACTAAAAGTATTAAAAGGCTAGAGGCTACGAAGCTTTTAACGCGTTATTCGGATGATAGCATTGAATTACATAAGCACGAGCTTATGGAGTTTTTTGTCCATAGTGTGAAGTATCATTTTCCAGCGGAAATTAATATAGCAACACGTGGCATGCCAGCGGTCTATAGCTCACCTCATTTTAAAAAATTAATCTTGAGCGAAGAGTCCTATGTATGGCCCTATATGAATGGTGATACAAAAGGTCTTGCCTTAACACCTATATACAAAACATTACCCAATGCTTTGGATAGAAGCACTGATGAGAATTTTTATACCATTATCAGCGCACTTGATCTGATCCGATTAGGTGGAAAACGGGAAAATAAAATTGCAAAAGAACTATTGGAACATTTTATATGGAAGCAGTAAGAATTAAACAAAACAAGGAAGCACTGTATCAGGCAGCGACTCTTTTAAAAGATTTAAATGAACAAGTTGTTTATGTCGGTGGCAGAATTGTTGGTCTATTAATAACTGATTCAATTGAAGATGATGTACGACCAACCTATGATATTGATGTCGCTTTGGATTTAGGAAAAGCTGATATTGTTGCCCATTACTCTTTACAGAAAAAACTGGAAAGCTTAGGTTTTAAGCCGGATGGGAAAATTAATTGCAGATATGTATTAGATGATTTTATGATTGATGTCATGTATACCAATGGTGCTTTACAAGGAATCAATTCAAATTGGTATCAGGCAGGTTTTGACAATGCACTTGAGATTCATATTAAAGACAAAAAAATTAAAATACTCAATGCGGTCTATTTCATTGCCACAAAGCTTGAGGCGTTCACTGATAGAGCCTATAAGAATGATGATTATTGGGATTGTAAAGATTTAGAAGATATCATCAATGTTATAAATGGCAGACCTGAATTATTATTAGAGATAATGAATTCACCAAAAGATGTTGTCCAATTTATTTCAGGATACTTTAAAAAGCTTATTGAAGATCATAAATGGTTAGAAGCAATAAAAGCAATCGCTCGACTTGAACGTTCTAGAAATATCGTTTTGGGAGCAATAGAAAAAATTAGCGCCTTATAAATTGAAATAATGAAAAATCTACTTTTGTTTTTATTTAAAACAAAAAGATTAACTTTCTTCTGTGACCAAAACGTGTCTCAACTGTGGCTGCACTACACTGTAATAGGCCGTTTTAGACAGTTCCTGATGAATTTGACGCTTCACAAGGTGTTGATTTATAACGATTTTAAAACTAGAGCATCAGGCTTCGAACCAAGGTGTCGGGGGTTCGAGTCCCTCCGAGCGCACCATTTATCAAGGACTTACGTGACTTTTTAAGTGTACAAAAATTAGATGTAGCAAATTTGTAACACTTTTTTCTACAATCTCGCAATGCCTTGAACTTCTCTACCTAGACCAATCCCATTAATTTTGTTTGCAGCACGTTGTAAGTGATCACCAGATAAGTGGGCATAACGCAACACCATCTCAAAACTTGACCATCCTCCTAAAGCAGGGTTTGTTAGATACGCCGGTGCTTTATTTATCCCGTTATATTAATCAAAATAAGAGCGAGTACTATCGTCTGCTTCAGGATGTTCGTAGTAATGGCAGTTGGCAAGATTGGGTATTATTTATGTTGGATGGGGTCGAGCAAACCGCGCAACAAACTACTGTTTTAATTTATGCCATTAAAAAGTTAATGCAAGAGTATAAGCATCAAATTCGTGAAAAATTAACTGGCATGTATAGTCAGGATTTAATTAATAACCTACACCTCGTTGCTAGTTTGTAACGGATAAAATTTTGATTTTCCCATCTTTCTATTTTGTATCAGGATATGCCACAGCCTATTTTTTGATTCGTTAATTTTTTGCACTTATGTAATAATATTAGACCGT
>CANJQE010000222.1 GCA_947476305.1 Legionellaceae bacterium | reverse complement strand
TTCTATCGCGAATTCGACCATCCCCTTCATATCGATGGCGTAATTCTAATTCACTTTTCTGCTCTTCACTGATTGGCGTAAATCTCATCCCGACTTTTTACTGCATTTCAAATGATTTTTCCAGTACTTTCAATGGCGATGGGTATATAATCCTTTGTTTCATAGTATTTTTCTATTTTCAGATATGAAAATAAGTGCTTGCAAATCCTGAACTAAGTAAGAAGAGAAATTATTATAAGATTTATCAAAAAGTGTAAAATAAGCAAAAAAATGATCTTTATTAAGAATGCCTTTCAAATAAACTTTTTGTACTATAATTACAAATATGTAGACGCAAATGATTTGCTATGGGTTCTTCAAAAAGCATCATTGATTCTTTAGCCTCACTGGCGAAGCAAAATAAAGAACAAGCCGAGATCATTAAAGACCACCATGGAGCCGCGCAGAGGTATCCTATTCTACTCGCTTTAAATAAATGGCTAAGAAAGATAAATACCGGAATAAAAACTCCTGATGATGTAAAAGATCCAAACAACAAAATTTTTGCCGCTTTTGTATTTTTACTTAATAATGATTACCTTTTTTATTTAACTATAACGGCGCAAACTGAGCTAATTAAGAAGTTTTTTGAAAGTAATCAGAAAAAAATTCCTATTGAAGTAGAAGATCTATTAGCTAAAATTAGGATGCAATATGAGCAAGCATTGGAGAATAAGACGCTTGTTAAATTACAGGCTAGTTCTACGCAGAAACGCTCATCAGATACAAACCTAAATAGTACTTATTTTATCCCCCCTGCTCAGTCCTTTGAAATATATCGCTATGTAGAAAGAGAATGTCAATTACTTAAATATGAATATAAGAAAGAACAAATTAAAGTCTTTCGTGAAGTATTTAATGAAGAAGCTACAGCATTGATGGATGAGGTAGAGTCAAACCCAGATCTTCCTCAAGATATTAAGAATGAAGTAAAAGAAGATTTACGAAGATATTTAGATGAATTTGAGGACGAGTTATTAGACGCAGAAGAAATATTAGGAGCGCATCCATTAAAAGATGTTTTACATACTATTACTCCTGAAATGTATTCTAAATTTGCAAAAAATTTACCTACTATGCCACAATCTGAATTGGCTCCTGACGAGTTTGAAGACATTGATTATTTTGAAATTGATGGAGAAATCGTACAAAGTCGTTCTATAAGTTCTTCTGGTGTCGGTGAAGATTTAGCTTCAGATCTCTCTATACATCCCATTGAGGAAGAACGCGTACGAAATCGTTCTAGAAGCATTTCTGGTGTTGATGAAGATTTAGCTTCAGATCTATCTGAAGAACGCGTACGAAGTCGTTCTAGAAGCATTTCTGATGTTAATTCAGAATTGTCCCAACGTCGCGTTAGTACCGCTCAAGATTCTTATCCAAGTCCTGAGGTCGCTGACGTAGCTTTATTACATAAAGTCAGCAGATTAAGAGAAAAATGGGAGAATGTAGGGAAGGCTTTCCTTAATCCTGAAACAGGTCGCTTAAGACATGATTCTCTTCACTCCACTTATATGAGACATAGAAAATCAATAACAAGACTAGATGAAATGTTAAACCAACTCTCAAGAAAATATCAACCTGCCATTGATCATTTAGAACAAGAAGTAAGTCGGGCTCAACAAATAGCGGTTGATGATTTAAAAGTTGATCTACATCGCTTCGCTAATCTTTTATCTCAAGCTAAACCAGTTTCTGTTGAAAATCAAAATAGAGTAAATATTTATATTAGTAATCTATCTAATTTAGTCGTAAAACTGGACAATTTACCTGATTCTCAATCTATACAAGAAACTCTGGTAGAACAATTAAAAGAATTAGATGGAATAGATGATCTATTCCAAGGAGAATTAAAGGGACTTGCACCGCAATACCAACAACTAAAAGAACAGCTAAGGCAAAAGACCAATTTTATATTACCTGAGCCTGGAATCATCCATACCCCTGTTACTGAACAATCCGCGCCACCTAAACCTACATATAGAAAATTTGCCAGTCATCTCGCCACTTTTCATGAGCAACAACGCATCCTTCATCCTAAGAAGCTACCTAGTGTTGTAGAGGAATCTCATGCTAGAAAAGAAACAAGGGCAAAAGAAGATCCAAGTCAATTAGTTAACCTTAATAGTGATATGGAAGTAAGACTTAAAAATTTTACAAAAACCGTCCAAATGTTCTTAACAAGATGTATTACTGCAGCGAAAAATGAAGGAAGTAATACCAGCTCGTTGGAAGAAATCACTAATACATTAACAAAAATTAAAGAAGCTCAATTTAAATCTGTTGATTTAAATGATTTAACAAAATTATCAGACCAGTTGGCAGCCCAACCCTCTGGTCTTGCTATACATTCTTATGCATCTGGCTGCAGAGAATTAGAAAAAAACATAAGCGAATCCTCTATAACTACTACACATACAATGTAGATTTCGTTTAAAGCAATTTGCTTTTTATATTCACATGAACTATTAATTAATATACTGATAACTTTAAGGCTCTGTCGCAAGGATAGAGCCTTAAAAAATTCTCATACCCACGTTCCTATTTTCCTCTTAGTATCAACATATACTATTATAATTATTTTCCAGGAGACAATGATGAAAAAAATAGTTCCCGTTTTGCTAGCCTTATTCATAGCGCCAGTACTACATGCCGTTGTTCCATCGCCAGGTTCAGGAGCTAATGCACCTATTAATAATGATGCTGGCGCTAATCAAGACAATGCAACCTCTCCATCGGACGCAAACGATGATCAGAATAATGCAACCTCTCCATCCGACGCAAACGACGATCAGAATAATGCAACTTCTCCATCGGACGCAAACGACGATCAGAATAATGCAACTTCTCCATCAGATGCTAATGATAATCAGGACAATACTACGTCCCCATCAGATGCTAATGATAATTCTGATAACGAAGATCAAAACTCATCCGATCAATAAGCTAATTAAAGGTGTCATGGTTCATGACACCTTTAAACAATCTCAAACCTTGCATTTTACAGAAATCTAACATGCTTTTGCAGCAAGATTATTGTCCAATGCAATCAGCACTTGCACTATAGTCAGTGGCAGTTGGTTTAATAGAAGCACATTAGGCTTTTGTTGTACTTTCTGTTAAATAAGAAAACTTGTACTTATCTTGATAGGCCATAAAAATAAAACCAATAACACCCAAAAATAGCCCTGCTGGAATAACACATATCCCATAAATATAGGCTCGTGTTACATCTGCTCCGCCATATAAATTAATCAAAAAACCAATCAGTGAATGGAAAGCATAACCAAAAATCATAATAATCATATTAGCAACAGCGGTTGCTAATCCAGCCAAATGCTCAGGGACATAGGTAGATACTTTATAAATAACTAAAATTTGATAGGCGCAGCATATTCCTACGAGCAAAAGTCCAATATTAATGCTTCTTAAATCTAAGCCATCAACAACCAAGGCAGCAAAAAATACAAACATAATTATTCCTGCCGCAATTACTGTGCCCAAATAATGTCCTGTTTTCTCTGCAATTAAACTTAAAATAGGTGAGCCAAAACACATACCAATAAAAATCACAGAAGGTAGATAATTGGCTAATGATTTATCAAAACCATAAACTTGATGAAAGAAGCCTGAACCCCACACATCAGAAAATCCTTCAAGAGGACCTAACATCAATCCAGCAAAACAACAAAATAAAACAATAGTACGATGAGTAAAGATTGTTTTTATATCTGACAAGATACCTCGGGAGGTGCTGGTTGGTTTTGTATTGGGCACAATAAAATAAGTAACTACAGCCAATAGTAGGCCAATAACAACAAGTAATTTTACTACTTCTTTATAGCCAAAGGCTGTACACAAATAACTTACAGGGCCCCCACCATAAACAGCACCAATAAGACCAATCATTACGGAAAAACTGAGCATACGAGAAAAGTAACGCTCCTGAAAGCCCATACGGATTATTTTAAAGGTTCCTAATATTGCAGCTGAAGAACCAATGCCAATTAATGCTCTTCCTATTAATGGATAAGCCCAATGTTCTGACCAAATAATAGGTAATAATCCCAAAACAGCAAGCATCATACATATGGGCATTACCTTTTTAGGACCAAGCAGCGTGTCGCCTGTTTTTGAGAAACCTGCCGGGACATCCAAGTCCCCGGCAGGGACAAAAACAGGCGACAAGTATGCCTCCGGCGGCCCTGGCCGTCCTGGTCCCCCTTGATTTTGATCCCCCTTCGGGCCTCAAAATCTACG
>CANJQE010000221.1 GCA_947476305.1 Legionellaceae bacterium | reverse complement strand
CGTAGATTTTGAGGCCCGAAGGGGGATCAAAATCAAGGGGGACCAGGACGGCCAGGGCCGCCGGAGGCATACTTGTCGCCTGTTTTTGTCCCTGCCGGGGACTTGGATGTCCCGGCAGGTTTCTCAAAAACAGGCGACACGCTGCTTAAGATCTAAGCCTTTCACCACAAGATTTTTCCGATGATGCTCTATAGAGCGAACAATTTTGTGTGTTGAGTCCTCTATATTATTTTTATCTAAAACCTCTTGTAAGGCTACCACTCGACCTAAACTGGTTTGGAATTTATTAATCGTTTCAAAAGAGTTAATAAACCAGTTTAAAGAGCGAGTCATCATGGAAAAATAATAGCCTACGGAATAAAAGGTCTCCAAACTAATAAGATCAGCAAAATAGAGAGGAGCTGCAGCAAAAACCGGAAGAATGGCCTGAGCCACGCTATTAAATACATTAAATGTGGTGGTTCTATTTTGGATGGTTAATCGTTGTTTAGTCTTGATGCTTAATTCATCAATCTCTTTCTCAAGTCGAGTCTGGTAATACCTCTCTGCATGTTCAATGGCTATCTCTTCAGAAAATGTTTTAAGTTGTTGCAAATCCGATCTTAAATTGGACTGAGCTACTGTTTCATCAGCAGTTGATTGATGCAATGACCTATTTATAAAATAACCAATGAGGGAAGTTCCAACGCCAACCAGCAAGGCTACTAGAACTAAAAATCCAGGAATTACAATGTTTATCCCGAAAAACATAAAAGACAAGGAGCTTCCTGCGAAAATTAAGAGTGAGGTATATACGGCAAGATTAGAAAGGTTATCGATCAATCCTATAGAGAGATCCAGAGAGGATTCAACCACTTTATCAATATCTTCTTGAATGCGTTGTTCTGGATTATCAAGATCCTCATAAATTCGTGAAATTTCCAAGTAGTTCGTTTTGTTGTTTAAGTATTGGTTTATTATTTTTTTAGTTAACCAAGAACGCCAGTCCACATACAATGAATTTTTTAAAAAATTAGCTAAGTAATTCAAACCAGCCATAGTTCCACCAATTAAAAGAGCGGAACCAGCACCAATTAATAGTGCAGCTAAATCCTTGGCTATAAAGGCTGCATAAATACTAGGAAAACACCACCACCCTAAAATAAAACCAATGCCTGTCATTGCTAAAACACTAAGTATACAACCGGCAAATAGAGACCACGCTTTCCATGTGTGAGGAGAATTTAAAAAATAATCCAACAAAAACCGGGATGATTTTTTGAAGCTGGATGGCTCAGAGGGGGAAGGATAAGTCATTATGAAGTATTAGAATGTTTAAAAATTGAGCCAACTATAATGAATGTGCAGTAAATTATCAATATGATTTGTATAAAATGTATTTGTCTTCTTTCTGTTTAATGATTAGTGTTAATATTCAAACCATAACTGTTAGGTATAGGCATTAAAGCCGTCTTCCATAATCCTCAGGTAAGGAGTTAAAGCCGTCGTTGCGAGCCTTGGCGAAGCAAGACTATCTATCAGTCGGTATAGCGCTCATTTTGAGTTAAGAGCAT
This sequence comes from Legionellaceae bacterium, assembly GCA_947476305.1. GTDB lineage: Bacteria > Pseudomonadota > Gammaproteobacteria > Legionellales > Legionellaceae > Legionella. The sequence goes on along the minus strand of CANJQE010000221.1, from coordinate 2,755 downwards.
CATATAAACTATGGGGCATGATCTAACCTTAATATGCTCCTTATTTTCCAAATAATGCATTCCAAACGGAATTAGAATTATTATCTACTTTTGGTTGAGCATCCTTAACTGCATTATTCGAATAGAAGAAATCAAAAATTCCTCCGGTCTTTTTTTGTGGCTCTAGATTATTTTTCTGTGTTAACTCTTCTGAGAAATATTTTGAGGGGAAGTGCTTACGCATTAATGCATAGAGTTCACCCTCTACTTTTTTATTCACTAAGAGATCGAGTAAAGTACACCCCAACATTGATTGAAATAAATGATGTTTAACTTTAGAGAAACAAGCAGGTTGATCTTCTTCTAAATCGTCGTATGGCTCCATAATAAGTAGCCCTTTATCATCTTTAAGAGCGTTACCCTTCTCATCTCGTTTCAGACCTTGCTGTTCCGAATTATGAGTACGAACAATAAGAGCTAATTCTTTAATAAACAACTCAATACGCTCCTCAAGCTTATAAGCTTCAATAGGCGTAGTTTCATCTTTTGCCGCTAGATAAAGCATGGCAATTAATGATTGATAATTCTCAAAGGTAGAGGAACGTTCAGTGGGATTGTCAGGATCTGTATCGACATGCACTGCATTAGGATGCATCCATGGATTAGGTTTGGCTAAATAACGCCATGCACAGTGTTCTGGGTGCTGATAATAAGTTTTAAGGGCTTTTTGTTGGTAGGCTTCACTTAAATTAAGTGCTTGAAAGTCTGCCCAATTCAAAGGGAGGACGATACAAGCAGCCATTCTACCTCCATAGAGCTTAGCCAAGTCAATACGCGCAGGGTTCGCTTCATAGCGAGCTTTTAATTGAGCACGCAAATCATTAATTATCTGGATAACACCTGTAGGATTTAACAAGGGGCAATAATAATTTGATGTTAGGTTTAATTGAGTAGGTACACCATTTACTATTGGTAATAAAGGTCTTGGGATTAACGAAGTTTGATCACCTACTAGTAATTTTGTCTGTTTTTCACTTTTTAACGAAACCAAATTATGAAGTAAAGTTCCAGAAGCAAAACCGTTGAGTAGTAGGAGCAACCGTCCCTCCACCTCAATCTGCTGTCCTGAGTCGAGGGAATCCTGTGTCAACTCTGTCTCTAACATATTGAGCACACTTGGAAATTCTAATAAAAATAAAATATCTTCTCTTTGTTCTTCTAGAGCCACATCTTTACGTCGAACTAAATGGCTTAAACAATAATAGGCTAATTTAGCTTCATCTTGATTCGTCAAATCAATCACAACATCAGGATAATCATTTTTTAAAGTAGTTTTAGCATCACGTAATTCTTTGATTTTATTAGTAACAAAGGAGTAAACTTCCACCTTCCATTGTTCATTCCATACGGCATTAACCATAAAACTTGGGTAGCGAAGTAAATGAGTTACCACCGAGGGATGCGGATTAGTTATAGTTCCTGGAATGCCTTTTTTGCTCATTCTCTTTATTTCTTGGGGGTATTTTCTTTCTAAATCCTCTATAAAGAGCAGATGACCATTTTCTGCGGCTAGCTTGTAAATATCATAATTCCACACAGAGAACCACGATCGAAGTCTTATACTATTTTTCTCTCCTAGATAGTCTATAACAGCTAAATTGCCTATTGTCGCTGAGTAAACGAGCCAATTTCTATCCATTATCATTATTTCTGCGAGTATTCCTGGAGAAAATTTGCCTTCCAAATAGTGTAAAAATGACAAGGTATTAAGATCTATTAGAGCGTATAAGTGTCTAGAAGAGTAAACTGCAAGGAGAGATTCAAGTGATGATGCGTCATAAGTATCAATTATAGACTCAATAAGCTGGGTGTTTTTAGATGAAAAAGCTGCACCTAACAAAAATCTATCTGATAAATTAAATTGTTTGGCTAAACCTCTAATAGTTTTTCCAGTTAAATGAGGATGGCTAACCAGCAAGGCAATCCAAATGGCTATTTCTCTATCTTCACCTAATGGAGTTGAGCTTTTGAGTGGATTATCGACCATTAATTGCTGTAAGCAATGGGCTAATTCTTTATCCTGAGCCTGCATCAAAGGAAGATAATCAGTGAGAAAAATTTCATGAAAATAACGCTTCCAAGCGGTTTTCGGAATAAGTTTTGCCTGAGGGTGTTGTAGGTGCTCTTCTTCTGTATAGAACCTTATGTAGTCAGTCATAATAAAATTAATCATAATTAAATATTTTGGATATTATATTATAAATTATACGCAAATATAAATTAATTAATAAATTGTATATTTTTATTTCTAATTTAATAGTGCCGTGAGATAGGTAGATGAACAGGAAATGTTCCCATTGTTACCCCATTAAAGCGAAATGAATAGTGAGTTATTAGTTGGGGGCCATAACCCTCCTGTACTCCATTTCCTGTGTATCTCAGGATAATTCATTTGTATCTGATGTCATTTCAGTTAAGGCTGTAAAATATTTTTTAATTAAATCTGCATTATTTAGAGCTTTCATTTTTTTAGAAATAGTGCAGGTGCGTTTCATATATTAATCTTTTAAAGCTAAAATCAAATAAATATAGTGGGTTATATTCCAATCATTTAACTAAGAGCTTGGGAGCGGTTAATTAAGAGATATATGAACCTCCCTCGATTTACAGGACACCTTGTTTAATGGGTATAATCCAAGTAACGAGGAGTTATGATGAGCAACAACAGCTACACAAAAGAATTTAAAATAAAAGCAGTAGAGATCCTTGAGCAAGG
>CANJQE010000220.1 GCA_947476305.1 Legionellaceae bacterium | reverse complement strand
ATTCATTTGTCGTCTTATGACCTTTTAGTGCTTCAATAGCCACCTTTGCTTTGAATTCCGAACTGAACGTTTTTTTAGCCATTTTTCAAACCCCTTGAGCCAATAGTTATATTTTACACTACTGTCTCATTTTTGGGGTCCACTACTGATAATACCGAAGGCTATATTAAAAAAATTGGTTCTCTCTCTACTCAATTAAGAACCATAACACAAACCGATTTAATTATTCCTAACTCCGATTTAATTACTAAATCCATTACTAACTTGACTCATCGTAATAAAGGCCTAAGTCGTATACAAATTAAAATTCATCTACTTGACAATATAAAAATTGAACTAGCAAAGCAATTACTGCTCGAAACAACCAAAAAAATTTCCGACATCAATCAAGAACCGCCTAATGAGCCCTTTGTCTTATATCAATTAAACTCTTTAACCTTATGGTGCGTCATTGATGATATAAAAAATATCTCTACTATTCTAAGTGAGCTTAATTTTAATATAATGGAACGTTTTAATAAAAATGATATACAAATCACCTTCGAATTTAAATAAGATAAACTTTAAAGATAATTGAGCGTTTTAATAAAAATAATATAAAAATTACGCGCGATTAACTAAGGCTTATCAATAGATGCAAGACTTCTTCATTACTATCACTCTGTGATACCATTCACCCATTTTACGAATATGAGCTAAACATGGATAAAACCTATTCTCCCGAAACAATTGAAGAGACCATTTATAAGAATTGGGAAAGTCATCACTATTTTCAAGCTAGAGGTGAAGGCAAGCATTTTTGTATTATGTTACCCCCACCCAATGTAACAGGTAGCCTGCATATGGGACATGGTTTTCAACATACTATTATGGATGCTTTAACTCGATATCATCGGATGTTAGGTGATAAAACCTTATGGCAACCAGGAACAGACCATGCGGGTATATCTACTCAACTGGTAGTAGAGCGTCAATTAGAAGCAGAAGGTCTATCTAAAAAGGACATGAAACGCGAAGAGTTCCTTGAACGCGTTTGGGCATGGAAAAATGAATCAGGCAATACCATCACGCAACAAATGCGCCGTGTTGGTGCCTCAGTTGATTGGACTCGTGAACGCTTTACGATGGATGAAGGTCTTTCGGCCGCAGTACAAAAGGTTTTTGTCCAATTGCATGACGAAGGGTTAATCTATAGAGGTACGCGCCTGGTAAATTGGGATCCTAAATTAGGTACCGCAGTATCAGATTTAGAAGTACTCTCAGAAGAAGAAGATGGCTTTCTTTGGCATATTCGTTATCCCGTAGTGGACTCAAAAGAATCATTAGTTGTTGCCACCACTCGACCAGAAACCCTGTTAGGAGATACTGCGGTTGCAGTTCATCCTGAAGACGAACGTTTCAAACATTTAATTGGTAAACAAGTCCATCTACCTCTTTGTGATAGAACTATTCCTATTATTGCAGATGACTATGTAGATAAAGAATTTGGAAGTGGTTGTGTAAAAATTACGCCTGCACATGACTTTAATGATCATGAAATTGGAAAACGCCATCAATTAGCAGCGGTTAGTATCTTAACTAAAAAAGCCACGATCAATAAAAACGCACCGATAAAATATCAAGGAATGGATCGTTTTGTTGCTCGTGAACAAATTATTAATGATCTTCAAGAAGGTAATTATTTAGTTAAAACAGATCCTCATAAATTAAAAGTTCCTCGTGGCGAAAAATCGAATGTTATTATTGAACCTTTGTTAACTGATCAATGGTATGTGAAAACTAAACCTCTAGCTGAACCCGCGATTGCCGCCGTTAAAAAAGGGGAAATACGCTTTATTCCTGATACCTGGGATAAAACCTATTTTCAATGGATGGAGAACATCGAAGATTGGTGTATTAGTCGTCAACTATGGTGGGGACACCGCATTCCAGCTTGGTATGATAACCAAGGTAATGTTTATGTAGGTTATAGCGAAAATGATGTTCGTTTTAAATATACTATTGATGAATCCACCCCTCTAAAACAAGATGAAGATGTATTAGACACTTGGTTTTCTTCTGCCTTATGGCCTTTCTCTACTTTAGGATGGCCAGAACGAACTCCTGAGTTAGAGCAATTTTATCCTACCTCTGTATTAGTTACTGGTTTTGATATTATCTTTTTCTGGGTAGCCCGCATGATTATGATGGGCTTAAAATTCACCGGAAAAATTCCCTTTAAAGATATATTTATTACGGGCTTAATTCGTGATAGCGAAGGACAAAAAATGTCTAAATCTAAGGGAAATGTCTTAGATCCCCTAGATATTATTGATGGAATAGGTATTGAGGAACTGATAGAAAAAAGAACTTCTAATCTGATGTTGGGCTCTGTGCGTGATAAAATTATTAAAGCCACTCGTAAAGAGTTTCCGGAAGGAATTAGTGCTTATGGGACTGATGCACTTCGCTTTACCTACTGTTCTTTAGCTTCTACAGGTCGTAATGTACGTTTTGATATGGGACGTGTTGAAGGCTATAGAAATTTCTGCAATAAGCTATGGAACGCAACACGTTATGTACTCATGAATACCGATGAAGAACAACTCGATTTCGGTGACAGTGCCTTACAATATAGCCCAGCAGACCTATGGATTTTATCTCGCCTGCAACGCACCATTACTAAAGTTCATCATTATTTTGAAACCTACCGTTTTGATTTATTAGCCAATACTCTTTATGAGTTTGTTTGGTATGAATATTGTGATTGGTACTTAGAACTCTCTAAACCAATTCTCCAAGGCGAACAGGTTCTAAGCGCTATGAAAAGAGGAACACAAAAAACCTTAATTCATGTCTTAGATCAAATATTAAAATTATTACATCCGCTCATGCCGTTTATTACGGAAGAAATATGGCAAAAAACCAGTAAACTGACTAATGAAAATGAAATCTCTATTATGTTGTGTGCTTATCCGCAGGTAGATGAGGCTTTTATTAATGATGCTATTGAAGAAGAATTAGAATGGCTTAAATCAGCAATTCAATCAATACGCGCTATTCGTAGTGAAATGTCCATTTCACCAGCGAAACAAATTCCTTTATATATCCGTAATGCCAGTCCAATGCTTAAAGAGCGCATTGAAAAATACCAACAGATTTTCAGTGTATTAAGTAAAATTACCCAGATTAATTATTTAAGTTCTGAGGAAAAAGCCCCAGTTTCTGCCACTGCTGTATTAGGAGAAATTGAATTACTTATTCCCATGGCTGATTTAATCGATAAAGAAGCGGAACTAGCTCGTTTAAGCAAAGAAATCGCAAAACTGGATAAAGATATTAGCCTTGCAACAGGCAAGCTTAATAATCCTAAGTTTACTGATAAAGCACCTGCTGAAATTATTACCAAAGAACAAGAAAAATTAGCGCAAGCGAACCAATCTAAAGAAAAATTAATGCAACATAAAGAGCGAATTGAATCCTTATAAGATTACTTCCTTCTATTATACTGTAGACCGCATTACCCTAGAGTAATTCGAGCATTTCTTGTATCAGTCGAGCTGATACAAGAAATGACTCTACAGCTTCATCTTTTCGATGAAAGCCTTCAGTGATGACGTAGTCTTGCCCATTCCCTTCATACAATTCTAAAGTATCTCTTTAGCTAAAAGACAAGCATATAGAGAACCAACCCACTAACATTCAAATTAACTTCGGCAGAAAAAATAGTGAATTTGAGCAAATAACACCCTATTTGTCTATTTTAACGCAAATCAATGTTCGCTAATTACATAATTACATTGTCTGATAATTTTACCAGGAGATGTAAATGAATATCGTAATTAGTGAACATGAAGTAATTATTGAAGGCATTAAAATTAATGGCGAAAATCAAATATGCATTGTTGATGTCGATGGTTTGGAATTAGATCTAGTGAGAAATAGAAATATTCCAGTAGTTCAGTCTAAATTTGGGGAACCGAGCTTGCTGGGCTGGGATGCTAATAGCTATCAAAAAAGATTAGATTTATTGGCACATCACGTCGAATTTTGTAAATTACCTAACAATGAAGAAGAGCTTAACAAAACCCTTCAAGGAATTATTCAATCTGTCTATGAGGTAGAAAAAGATACAGCAACTGATAAAGACCTAGCAAAATGTAGACGATATTTAACAAAGAATGTCAGTAAATTCGATAAAGTAATAGAAGAGCGTCATGTTGAGGCACTATGGGAGCAAGTTAAGGGAGAGGTTCAATATGATGTGGCAATAGATATAGCAAAAGAAGTAGTTAAAGGAGCAGGTCATAGTACACCATGATTTTTATAACCCCTTGAAATTTATATGTTTATACGCACCCTTGTCTTTTTTAAATATCAACGAAACAATCTCCACAAATTCTTCAAATCGGTTATGTAAATTGCTAAACAAATT
>CANJQE010000219.1 GCA_947476305.1 Legionellaceae bacterium | reverse complement strand
TGTTTTATTTAACCTCCCTTCTTTATACGTCGCAATTACGCGATCCCTCAAGTCCAAACTATATGCTTTCATAAATAAAACGTTAAAAAGCAATTATCATACAGGTAAATATACCGGTTTAGCTATAGCTTGGTATAACTCAAGAGTTAAAGTGCATGCAGGAGAAGAATGGCAATTTAGCGCTAAAATAAAAAAACCACGTAATTTTCTTAATCCGGGAAGTTATGATTATGTTGGCTCGCTACAAACAAAACACATTGAATGGACCGGCTATATACTCCCACATAACCATCATCTTATTAACTCAGCTCATCATTATAATTGGCTTTCTTTTCGCGAACATTTAACTCATAAACTAGGGGAGTTAATACCCAAACAAAGAAACTTAGGTGTTATTGAAGCCCTAACCTTAAATAATACAACTCACATTAGCCAAGACGATTGGAATTTGTTTCGTCACACCGGTACCACTCATTTATTTGGCATCTCAGGCGAACACATTGCTTTATTATCAGGTTTGTTCTTTTTTATTTTTCGGAAATTATGGTCCCAAAGCACTTCGTGTTGTTTGCTTATTCCCGCCCATTCTATAGCCAGTATCAGTAGTTTTTTTATAGCTCTTTTTTATGCCTGTTTAGCAGGATTTGCTCCTCCGGTACAAAGAGCATTAATTGGTTGTTTTTTTTATACTTTCTCTTATCTAGGACTTCAACGTTTTACTCCCTGGCAAGTATGGCGTTATGCTTTATTGGCTGTTTTATGTATTGAGCCACATGCTGTTTTTATGCAAGGTTTTTATTTTTCTTTTTTAGCAGTTCTTTGTTTATTACTGACTCATCAACGCTGGCAGCTTCGTGGTTATAAAGGCAATTTGGCTCTTCAATTAAGTTGCTTAATTGGTTTAATGCCTCTAAGTCTTTACTGGTTCTCTTATGGTTCCATTAATGGATTTATTGCCAATTTATTGGCAATCCCCTTAGTGGGATTTATTATTATTCCTTTATCTTTAGTTTTACTTTCTGTCAGTTCCTTTGATTGGTCATGGCTGGTGGCTAAACCCTTAATTTGGTTTATTGATTTATTATTTATGGGATTAACCGGAATAGAACATTTAGACAAGCTGAATATTAATTGGGGCTTAAACTCCATTGAATTAATTATTCCGTTAATGGGCTCCTTATTACTGTGGACATTATTTCCCATAAAACCATTTAAATGGCTTGCCTTATTATGGCTGTTGCTTCCCTTCTTTCCACCTAAAGAATTAATCAACGCAGGGGAAGCATTAGTAGAGGTACTGGATGTAGGACAGGGTTTAGCAATCAGTGTGCGAACAAAACAGCATGTCTTGCTTTATGATACGGGTGATCAATTTTTTCAAGGAGGTGATTTAGGACAAATGGTGGTATTACCTTTTTTCCAAAAGCTAGGTATAAAAAAAATTGATGCCCTCATTATAAGTCGTCCAGATAAAGACCATTTAGGTGGGCTTAAATCCATTGAAACAGCCCTCCCTATTCAACGATTTATCGTAAATGATCCACATTATTATCATCGGGGTTTAAATTGCCATCGCTATCCCCAATGGGATTGGGATAAAGTTCATTTTCGCTTTTTTCCTATCTCTAGCTTTTTTAAAGGTAAAAATAATAATTCCTGCATACTACAAGTTAGCACGAGCAAAGGGGCTATTCTATTCACTGGTGATATTGAACAAGCAGCTGAAGATTATTTAGTGAAAACTTTTGGTTCTCAATTAAAATCAGAGGTTTTATTATTAGCCCATCATGGGAGCAAAACCTCTTCCTCATACCGCTTTTTATTAGAAGTAGCACCTAAATATGCCATTGCTTCCTTAGGTTTTGCTAATCACTTTCATTTTCCCCATGCACGAACACTCACAACATTAAAAGCTTTAAAAATACCTTTCTATCGAACGGATCAATGTGGCATGGTACAAATAAAATTAAGTTCTAAAGAAAAAATAAACTCACCTCAGTGTTTTACAAAACAATAATTATTAGCTAATACAAAATCTAATTTTTTTGTTATAATCCACAACTTTTTACTGTAACCGTTCAAGGCCTATACTTAATTCCACTCTGAAAGCACTCTCTCCCCCACTTGAGGGGGAGGTGAGGGAATTTCATTCTTAAGTTGACGACCTTAAGTTAACAGTTACTTTTTACTTAAGGTATCATAGGAATGTCTCGTTCTTACTCGTCGCTACTTCTTGTTGGCTTATTGTCCGCTTTTTCGCTAGTGACTTTTGATTTATATCAGCCTTCTATTCCCTTTATTACTCAATATTTTGCTACTACTCCTAGTTTAAGCCAATTGACCCTCAGTATTTATTTATTCCTTTTTGGAGTGACTCAACTTATTTGGGGGCCTTTAGTGGATCACTTCGGTCGTCGTCGTTTATTACCAGGCAGTCTTTTCTTAGCTGCTTTTGCAAGTGTTCTTTGTGCTTTTGCCCCTAACATTTATGTTTTAATTTTTGGCAGAGCACTACAAGGCGTGGCTTTATGTTGCTCTAATTTAGTGGCTTTATCTACCTCCAGGGATTTTGAAGATTCTTTAGAACGAGCAAAAGTTTTATCGTATTTATCCATGATTATTTCTAGTTCGCCTATTCTTGCTCCCGTAGTAGGCTCAGTCATTTTCACCTACTTAGGCTGGCAAGCTAATTTTATTCTTATGTCTGCCATTGCCCTTATCTTAATCATCCAATCACAAAAAGGCTTATGCGAATCCCCTTTTTGGAATGCACCTACTCATGCTTTTTCAGTAAAAAAAGTACTACGCGCCTATAAAGAAATTATTCCTTTACCTAGCCTTTGGTATGGCTCATTCATTATGATGTTTAGTTTTGCAGCAGTAATGCTTAGCGTTATCAATTCCTCCTATATCATTATCGATCAACTGGGCTTCTCCCCATTAGGATATGGCATTATTTTTATTTTTAATGGCTTAAATATTATTGTCGGTAATTATTTAGGTATTGGATTGCGTAAATATTTTAGCATGGGGACCACCATTTATATGGGATGTGGATTCATAGTTTTAGGTGGTTTGGCCATGCTATTGTACAGCAGCTACTATGAATTTAATCTACTCGCTTTATCGTTCGCATTGATAGCTAATTTAGGGATTAGTGTATGCGCACCCCCTACTATGTCGCTTACATTGAATGAGTTCAAAGAAAACATAGGAATTGCTATCGCATTTATCAATACTATTCGCTTATTTGGCTCCTCTCTTCTCTCTATAGTAATGGGCTACTTCTTATTGGAAAATCTAAATGCATTACCTATAGGCTTAATTCTGACTGGTTTAGCCACTAGCTATTGTGCTTGGCGTTTTAATCATTTTGCTAGTGGTACTGACGATACTGAACTAGATAGCGCTGAAACAGCCTAATAGTTTTTATTAAAGCTTTAATCAACGATTAAAATCAGAACTTACAAAAAACCCCAAGATCGCCAAGTATTTGATGCGTTATCCACATGGATACATTTACAGAAGATAAAACGACATCAGGAAAAACAAGGTCTGCTCGAAATAGTAATAGGGGCAGTAGCTAATAATGAACAATAATTATACTAAACAAAATTAATAGAGAAATGAACAATAACTATTTGGATAAAACTAATTTTTTTATTTTAACCGGTGGTCCAGGAGCAGGAAAAACCATTGTTTTAATGCAATTAAAACAATTAGGTTATACGACTGTTCCGGAAGTGGCACGCGATATTATTAAAAACCAAGAAAAGATTAAAGGTCAAGCAACTCATCGTGGAGATAGAAATGCATTTCGTGATTTGATGCTAGAGCAATCGATAAGAGATTTTAAACAACTCCAGTCATCCTCCTCTCCTGTCTTTTTTGATCGCGGTATTCCTGACTTAGAAGGATATACCCAAGGCTTTTGTACTACTATAAATCCAGATCTAGCTCAAGCTATTACTCACTATCGTTATAATCCTAAAGTATTTATTTTTCCTCCTTGGCCAGCAATTTATAAACAAGATGAAGAGCGCAAGCAAGATTTTCAAGAAGCCATACAGACTTATGAAGCTATCGAAAAAGCCTATCAAACATGCGGATACAGCTTAATTGAAATGCCTAAAAAAACGCCCTCAGCTAGAGTGGAATTTATTTTAAAGCACGTGTAATATCCTGCAAGATTTTACTAATTCTACGGTAAATTTTTAATTTCCAAAAAGGCCACCCTTTAGTAACTAAGACTTCTTTTCCAGAATATCTAAGAGATCTACAATGTCTATACCCATGATCTTTCAAAATGCTATGTTTTCAATAGCTGAAAATTGTCATTAATTCGCCCGTTCAGAGTACCACCAATATTGGGCAAGATAATAGAAAAAAACGCTCTAATAGCTTCCTTGAAATCTTTGGCGCTTTTAAAGAAACG
>CANJQE010000218.1 GCA_947476305.1 Legionellaceae bacterium | reverse complement strand
TAACCTCCTGACAGTGTTAATTGATTGCCGTTTTCCACCCATTTTTCAACACCCAACAAATTAATCCATAAATTACCATCTGGTCCTATCTTGAGGTGCGGGCTATCTAACCACATACCACGCTTACGTTTGCAATTAACTGCGTTACTTGCGTCTTCGGTGTCATGGCAATATTTTTTTAATTTTACCCATTTCATATAAGGTTCCCTTGCGCTAGTTAGTCTTCAATCTGATTAATTTCAACGATGTATTTTGAGCGTCGATTTTTTTTAGGATGTATATCCAAAATGATTTGATAGAGCTTTACGAGTTGCGACTCAGATAAAAAATCGGTCGGCAGCATATTTTGACAGTGAATTGAGCGAAGATGCTCTAATGATGAATTGGATAATTCAGCAATATTTTTTAAGTTATAATTAGTTGACTCCAAAAGGTATTGGATGATTCCTTTGTATATTTGTACTTTGGTATTGGGCTGAAGCATCTTTTACTCCTTGTGCATGTTATTTTTGTGCGTCCAAAGTGGTCCCATTACGGTGATGCTCGGTGGGGGCTTTAGGGTGATGGATGACACTGAAGATGTGATAGGACATTGAAACAAAAGATATCGGGGTATAAAGGGAATAGCCCATTGAAAATAATGAGCCATTCCTTCATCTATGGTTTTCTGAGAAAAATTGCGCATGACGGTATCCATTAGTAATTTTAATTATTCCTAACGCAATAATACCGTAAATGAGAAATATATCAATATAATTCTCTTATCGAGAATTAATTTATTTTACTTTATATATCTGGTGCTCTGTATATTGGTCGCCGCTCCATAGATGTTTTGTTGTTCTGTAACTCCATTCTTCTCCAAGAATATATCTAACTTTAAACGCCATGTAACAGCGATCCAATTTTTGAGGATCGACGAGTCCCTTTAAATTAGGGAAGGGGTCATCATGAAATTGATATATCAATTCATTTGCAGAATTCCTAGTAAACTCCACTTTTAAGCCGACCATTCTATCCCGTTCACCGACCATGCGTTCAAACGCAACCAAATCACCCTTTTTAAAATCATTACCATAAGACTTACTCAATCCCATAGTCATTAGCTCTGAGAACAATTCTAAGGCTCTTTCTTCCCCATATTCTTGTTTTAATAACTTAAAAACATTTTCAAATAAGCCAAAAAAGGCAGCATTATATGTTGTCATGATTTACCCTCGTATAAAAATTATTCCAATGTGTTTGATAAAGTAATGCTTCGTCTTGGGTTGTGTTTAAATCAACCCAGGAGGTTCTTCGTAACCAGCTTGTTGCTAAAAGGAAAACCGATAATAGACCAGAAAGATATAACCCCGGAGCATAATTGGATGCAAAATGATGTTCCACGCATAGTAAAACAATGGGTGTACTGCTGCTAAATACTGTAATACTTAAGTTAAAAGATAGCGATACACCGGAGCATCTAATTCCAAAAGGAAACGCCGTCACAAGTAAGGCAAAAATAGTAGATGTGATGATCGCTGTTAAGATTGAGAACAAAGCAATAGAAATCATCACACAGACCATGCTCCCAGATTCAAACATATAAAAAACCCAGGGCGATAACACAATGGTACCTAATATGGCCCATTTATAGACTTCAAACACAGGAAATTGTTCAAAAAATTTTGCAAATAATGGAGACAACAGCATCATCAATATAATTGCTAAAGATAGTACTAATAAGCTATCTGTTTGACTGTATCCCAAGATCGTTGTCAGATAATAAGGAAGATGAACGATAATGGTACTGGTTGTTACAGAGTATGAAGCTACAACAAAAAAACCAAAAATTATCGTTGGCCAATACTTTTTAAGAAGCGAGCGAACTGGTTTTTTAACAACCAAATTATTTTTTTCTGCCAAGGCAAACAAATTAAAATCATTTAAATAATAGCGTAAGTAAGCTGCAATGCCCCCCAAGGGTAGAGCCAATAAAAATGGCAACCGCCAGAACCACTCATTGAGTATATGATGCGATACCAATTGCTCCGTCATGACACAAACAACGATGCCAAGTAACAACCCCACAAATACACTTGATAGAACGGCAGCACCAATAATGCGTTGATGCTGAAATGCATACCTTTCAAAAAGTAATACCACAGCACTTCCTTCCTCTCCGCTCACTGCAATTCCTTGTATCAGTCGCAATAATAAGAGTAATGCTGGGGAGAGTAATCCTAATGCATTGTATCCAGGGATTAATCCAATAAGAAATGTAGTGACGGTAGCCAAGATGATCGTCATTGATAGAGAATAGCTTCTTCCTTTTTTGTCACCTAAATAACCAAACAACAAAGCACCGATTGGTCTGGTTAGATACCCACAAGCAAAAACACCAAATACAACCAAATAAGATAAATATGTATTATCAAAGTCAAAAAAGGTCTGTTTAATTTGTGGCGCAAGAAAAGCATACAGCGTGAAATCATAAAATTGCATCGTATTGCCAAGCAACGCACCAAAGCTTTTTTTATAATCTAGCACGGATAGGAAACCTGATAATATTTGTACTTGAGGTGGTGGGTTCGTTGCTTACATTATACCCAATAATCCTATCTTCGATAATCGTTTTGATCTGCGCGAAGCAGTGGTCACCCATTGCATTAAATAAATCTCGTTGTTCCTGCATATTAAGCACGAACTCTTGACCATCAGATTTAGTTGCAAATGAATAAAGAAGGGTTAAGCCAAGCTGTTTTCTAACGACAACAACGCCCTTATTAATACCATTTTTTCGTTCCATATTATTTTTTAAAATATTGTAATATCGGGGGTCATAGGTTTCATCCCAGGTATAGAAATCTTTTTGACTGTAAAAGGTTTTAGAAATTGAGCCGTTATAACGGTATGAGCCATCTTTAAAGATGTTATACGCTATTTGCGGGCGATAGGACAAAATAGTCATTTTTCCTGACTCATCTACCACATTAATTGAAAAGTGATGTATTCCATTGTCGCCAATGATTTCTTTGTATATCTTGCCTAATTTATAGCAGTTTTCAAAAGAAATAGTGGCTCCATTTTCATGAAGTTTTGGTAACTCATGCCGAGGTAGAACAATATATTTTTCCATAATTACATCCTATTACAACTTACTTCTTACTCAATAAATGCGACTTTTCTCAATAATTCATCCGTGATTCGAATTCCTAGTCCTTTAAAAAAAGATTCAAGACATACCCCTATAATCCTTGAGCGCTCTTCTCCATCAGCGTTTGTGACAATGATTTTATTATAAAGATCAAAACAAAAATCGAGACTCTCTTCCATGTTGGCTTCAGGAATTTGTTTTAAAACAGGCAACAGCTGCAGAAGTATTTTTTTTAGTACGCTGGTATTTACCATCGAGTATTTATGTTCCAAGGAAATTGTTGGGATGGCATAGGCATCTAATTCACCAGTTTGCCCCAATCGCTCTTGCTCGGCTAATATTTTTTCTTCTAGTTCTTTACAACCATATTCACCGCATGGATCGCCTTGTCCGGTAATAAGCCAAGTAGGGTCAACTTTAAATAGTCCAGAATAGCTTATGATATTTTCTAAGCTGAGTGTCCTTTTGCCATTTTCATGCTGCGAATAAGTGGATGCGGGAATCGCATACTTTTCAGTTAGTTCTCTGGCAGTCTTGTATCCCGAAGCGATCCTGGCAATTTTTAAACGCTTAGGGATATCTGCGATAAAATGGGTCATGTAGGTATTAGGCAAATGCGAATAGCTTAATTCTATTCTAAATTACTAATCGAGTAAATAAATAAAAATATTCTCAAACATGGAATGTTTATGTGGCAAATTAGCCCTGGTTGATCAAGTACGCTGGGTAAAAATAACACTGTTTGAAAGATGATTGCAGATGCCCATGCGTTATCATACTGAAAATCACGCGTTTTTTATGTAACCAATTATTTGTTGAAGCAAAAAGATTAATAGACTTACAATTGACATTAGTTAATGTTTGGAGGAAACAAGTGCATTATTTATATCCTGAACCACTAAGAGCGGGTGATACGATCGGCCTAGTGACTCCTTCAAGCCCTATGATGCCAGGTCGATTAGAAGCAGGCATGGCTTATCTCGAACAAAAAGGATTTAAAACCAAAGTGGGTAGGCATGTGCATGATGCGAATCGTTTTATGGCTGGCACAGACGAAGATCGTGCTCAGGATATTATGGATTTTTTTCTGGATCCTTCGGTAAAAGCGATTATGGCTACTGGAGGTGGGTATGGTTCTCAACGTATTTTGCCTTTTCTTGACTATGATCTGATTCGTAAAAATCCAAAATGGGTAACTGGGTTTAGTGATACGACGGCATTGCAAGCCGGTCTCTTAAAAAGAGCAGGAATAGCATCTTGCACAGGTTTTGTATTTCGTGATTTGGATAATCCCCCGACCGATTCACTTATC
>CANJQE010000217.1 GCA_947476305.1 Legionellaceae bacterium | reverse complement strand
GTAGATTTTGAGGCCCGAAGGGGGATCAAAATCAAGGGGGACCAGGACGGCCAGGGCCGCCGGAGGCATACTTGTCGCCTGTTTTTGTCCCTGCCGGGGACTTGGATGTCCCGGCAGGTTTCTCAAAAACAGGCGACACGCTGCTGTTCAGAGTTTAAGCCTTTTCCATTACCTCATTAAGTGTTTCAGCAGTTTGACCGCCATATAAGGTTTTTACCAATTCACCTTTAGGATTAAAAATGAAGGTCACAGGAATTCCTCTGATATCGCCTAATTGCAAATCATCGCTGGGATCTTCAGTTAGGCTTGGATAATTGATGTTAAAACGCTTTATTAAAAATTTTTGTGCTGCCTGAGATAAACCATCAAAATTAACAGCGTACAAAGCAATCGGATCGTTTTTATGGTGATCATAAAAACGATTAAACTCTGGAATTTCATCCAGGCAACTAGGGCACCAACTTGCCCAATAATTAATAAATACCCATTTTCCTTTTAATGCTGAAAAAGGAGTATTATTTCCTAGATTGTCTTTTAATAGCACTTCAGCATTGGCCCAAGAGGGACTAGTAATAAGGCTAAGAATCAATATAAATTGTCTAAAAACAAGCATGCTTGTACTCTGAAGTTCAGGATTATTAATCGCGAATTGTACCATAAGCGTTCAAAGATGATATCTGTTTAAGCGATAGCTTTAGGTTATACTTTATTAGGACTTAAGTCCTGTGTATGAAATAAATATTAGAACGAGGTTTATATGAGTAGCGTTAAAATTGAACGCCTGGTTTCGGGTACATTAATACGTGAAGGTGCTGGTGTTAAATTACATCGCTATATAGGCGCAGACCGAAGCAATCTCTTAGAGCCTATTTTACTCTTCGATTATTTTAATAGTAATGAGGTATTGGATTATATGGGAGGATTTCCACCCCACCCTCATCGGGGATTTGAAACCATTACTTATTTGCTGAAAGGCAGCATTACTCATGAAGATAATAAAGGTCATAAAGGCACTATTGGTCCAGGTGATGTGCAGTGGATGACTGCGGGAAAAGGGATTATGCATTCTGAAATGCCTTCTACTGAAGAGGAGCATTTGCAAGGCTTACAGTTGTGGTTAAACTTACCTGCGGCAGAAAAAATGCGTGAGCCGCGCTATCAAGAACTGTTGAGTCAACAATTACCTATAGAAACTCACGACTCTGGCGTTCGTATTAAGGTCATTGCCGGGCTCACAGATAAGGGTACTTCTTCTCCTATAACCGATATTGCCACCCAACCTCTATTTTTTGATATTCATCTACCGAAGGGCGCAAAGCTAACTCAACATATTCCTGAGCATTATCAGGCTATATTATTTGTCCTATCGGGTACGGTAAGTGTAGAAGAGCAATTGCTTGAGTCGAATGTTCTTGCTGTGCTGAGCGCGCACGAACAACTCAACATAAAGGGAGAAGTGGCGAGTCAGTGTTTATTAATTGCGGCTAAGAAACTGAAAGAGCCTATAGTGCGTCATGGACCTTTTGTAATGAATACTCAAGAGGAAATTATGCAGGCACTTAGTGATTTACGGATGGGATTATTTTAGTTTAGCGAATTTTTTTGGTCGCCTATTACCAAAAATACTTTTTGTCCTGCAATAGCACATTCAAGACCATCAAGTAGGCGTAATTTAGCTCTTTGAATTACAAAATCTGTTGTAATATCAGAATAATAAGTAAAGCCACTTGCACAGGACTTCATAAGTCCTGTTGTATACAGAGCTAGGACAAAAATGAATCCTAAAGTTACCTTAAGTCGTCCTATACTATTTGTTATTTTGATGTCTGTTGTTAATTTATTGGCTTATGCGCTTATTATGTCAGGTGCTAATCTATTTCAACATTATATTTTTTTGCACCACTTAGACGCTAATACCTATAATCTTGGTACCTTGTTTAGTCTTCTCATTCTAATAGGCATCCTAGCTTTAAATCTTTTAACAAAATTTCAAGAATTTATATATCAACGTATTTTAATTGCTCTCTTAATATTAATTATTTTAGTGCTGCCAGTCTCTTTAACAACCTTTCCCATTCTTTCAGGTTGTAGTAATGATCTTTCTAATTTAGCACAAGCCTGGACACAATTATTTGTGCCCACTACTTTGAGAGGATTAATAACTGGGGTTATAACAGCCCTGACTGGTGTAATTGATATAAGAAGTACCACCATAGAAAGCTTATGGACTTTTGCACTTCATCGAGAGCGTATTATTGCCCTTATTCTCGTTTTATGTTTGTTTTTTTTCTGGCAGACCACCAAAAATTTAAAAAACGATCATCGGTCTTTAGAAACGCAAGCTGATACGATAGGCAAATTAATCATTAAGTATTCTTATATATTTCTTGGCTGTATATTCGTAGGTTTTAACGGAGGTCTTTTTTTTAATACCTTTAACCTAGGTTTAGCTTTATTTAAAGAAACACCAAAAACCTACCAATACATTATTTACTTAGGAAGTATTGCTAGTCCTATTATGATAGGACTTTTTGCTGATAAATTCGGTATTATTCCAATCTTTTTGAGCACCGCATTAGGCCTTATTAGCTGTGAACTTCTAAGTGCTTTATTCGCTTTCTATGATTTTGCTCAACCGATACACCATTACATCATTGCTTTTATGGAGGCTGGCTGCGCCGCAAGTCTTTATTCTTTAATATACGCCTTAATTGGAGAAAAATTACGAACCAAGGGGTTTTTTAGATCGTTTTCTATTTCAGTTATTAGCCTCAATATGGGTACATTTTTATCTAATTTGGTCTATGTACAGTCTTATTATTCTTTTGTTTTAACAAAGCTAGTAATTGCTCTTATTAACGTTTTATTATTCACCATACTATGGTTTTCCTATAAAAAAGCAGTACCGGCTCATTAGCTGACACAGAAAATTATTCCTCAAGCCATTTTATTAATAACTGCTCCATCTTTTTACGAGCCTGTTTTAATGAGGAAGAATCTTTTTCGCTAGGTAGATGTAGATCATCACAATGCGCTGCTTCTTTGATCAGATAGTAGCTTAAATTAGGATTAATCACATTTCCATTTTCTTCTGTCAAAGAAAGAGAAGACCAGGGATCTTGTTCGCCATTGGTAAAATAAATATTAGTGACGGACGAGTCCATTAAGGGATAATAAAATTGCGCGTTGATGGCCTCAGTATTTGCAGGCTCATTAATAGCGAATAAACGCGCGCAAATTTGACGATGGTAGTCTAGATTAATTAAAGAAGATCGTGTTGCTTGTGACGCATCATGGTTTGCATTTTGCCAATATCCATACTCACTACAGGACTGATAAAACCACTGACGCATGCCTACTCCATTCTTATACTCATTGGGATTTTCACTCATAGCCCCTTGTGCAGTCATTTCCACTGCGGAAACCCCCATACGCTGATAAAGTTTTTGGGCAAAATCGGCATAACCTTCTAAGGCGCTTGGACTATTAGATAAAGCGGCGCAGAATTCTATTTTCATTCCGTATTGCACGGCAGCGGCACCCGTATCAGCAACTAGATATAAAAAATCAATAGAATCCTGTACTTCGCTTGCTGCAAAAAGCGCTTTGATATGAGCTAACTTAGGCTTATCGTTTAAAGAAGACTCTATAATTTGAGTGACTTGGCGCATCTTGTTGGCACAGTCCACATTTACTACTTTATTGATGTGCGCATCGTATTCATAAAAATCTTCTTTAGCCATAACTGGGGCTGATGAAGCTAAAGCACCTGCTACGAGATTGGGGTAATGAAGACGATAATAAGCAGATAATGAGCCTGGATAGGAGCCGCCAAATGCAATCCATGTGCCCTGCCATTGTTGAGTATCCATCATATACTCTTGAAAAGACGCCAAGTCTTTTAATGCCGCCTTGGTGGATAAATAATTCAGGCTGGCTGGAGAAAAGGAATTAAAAGGTAAGCTCTCTCCATAATAGCGATGTTCTAAAGCAAGGAGTTTGGCATGATGTTGCTTCGCATACTCTCGAATAGCCCCATTGAGTGCACGTTTGCTGCAAGCAGATTCACCACAAATGTAAAAAAATACCGGATCATTAGGGCTATGACTGAAGCGTTCATCCACATAATAACGCTGGGCAAAAGTTCCTAGAGAAGGATTATTATGGTCAATGGACTGTTGAAAATAGAGTTGCTTTATCGCCGTATTTTTTAAAGAAACGCTCTGTTCTTGATAGAACTGTAAGTACTGCTCAACAGGCCCGGCATTAAGAGTAGCAAAACAGACGCTATATAAAGATATAATACACAAAGCTCTTTTTAAATTCATAATTCATCCGCTGCGAGCCATGGAGAGCCGAAGGCGCGGGCGAGTAGTCCCTGGTAGCCTTAGGGCCGGATGTTTTTCCGCAGGGAAAATATAAGGCCATACGAAAAGGCGTCAGTCATTGGGGAGCGTAGATTTTGAGGCCCGAAGGGG
>CANJQE010000216.1 GCA_947476305.1 Legionellaceae bacterium | reverse complement strand
TCCCCCTTCGGGCCTCAAAATCTACGCTCCCCAATGACTGACGCCTTTTCGTATGGCCTTATATTTTCCCTGCGGAAAAACATCCGGCCCTAAGGCTACCAGGGACTACTCGCCCGCGCCTTCGGCTCTCCATGGCTCGCAGCGATAGTTTGAAGTATAGGATAAAATAACTAGAAATGAGCAATAAATAATCATTTTTTATGTGTTTATAATTTATATAACAATTAGCAGCTATTGTCCTTTCTCTCGTTAAACTCTATTAAAATCAATTAAATCCATCCATGAATTTTCCAAAAAGCGATTATAGGATTTTGCTCTTAGCAGGCTTTTTGTATCGAATACTTTTTTTTTCATCTAATATCGTTATAATTAGCTAACTTTTTATTTTGATATCATTATGACTCTTTCTAAAACAGATATAGAAAAAATAGGGCGTTTAGCTTGTTTAGACACTACAACAGATCAAACTTCTCAGTTAAATGAAGAAGTGAATTCCATTATGGATTTTGTGGAGCAATTACGCTCTGTTGATACTCAAGGTTTTGCACCTTTATTTCATCCTCTTGCTCTTCATCAACGTTTAAGAGAAGATGCGATAACAGAAGAGGATTGTATTGCTGAATTAGAAGCTATTGCCCCTCTTTTTGAAGACAATCTGTATTTGGTTCCTAAAGTCATTGAATCAGGTAAATAAAAATAAATGAATCTTCGCTTAACAGAACAATGTCATCCTCGCGTAGGCGGGGATCCATTTTTGAATTAGCATAGCACCAAATCATGGATGGATTCCCTCCGTCGAGGGAATGACAATCCTTAGCTTGACGCTATGGGTCTTGACCCGACCTAGGCAGTTTCATTAAATTGAGGTTTTAAACTTATCCCTATATTCCGCGACCTGTTCGCGGGATCTAGAAACTTGACAGCTCCCTGGATTCTGCAAACAAGCCTCGGAACGTAGGATAAAGTCTTAACTTAATGATGAATACAATGTTTTTTTATAAGTGGTGAGTTATTACTATGGAACAATTATCACTGGCTCAATTAGCCACAGCGCTGCAAAAAAAAGAATTCTCAAGTATCGAATTAACTCAACATTTTATAAAAAAAATTCATAAGCATGAGGATTTAAACGCCTTCATTAGTATTGATGAAGAACAGGCTTTAAAGGAAGCACAAATCGCAGATCAACAAATTAAGCAAGGTCAATATCAAACCTTAACAGGCATCCCCATGGCCTTAAAAGACTTATTTTGTACCACTAGAATGCGAACTACTTGTGGCTCGAAAATGCTTGAACATTTTCAATCTCCTTATAATGCAACTCTAGCAAATAAACTCAAAGAACAGGGCGCTATTTTGCTTGCTAAAGCAAATATGGATGAGTTTGCCATGGGCTCTACTAATGAAAACAGTTATTTTGGTGAAGTTAAAAATCCTTGGAATACACAATGTGTTCCCGGCGGATCTTCTGGTGGTTCTGCTGCGGCAGTTGCAGCAGGATTAGTACCCTATTCTATTGGCTCAGATACTGGTGGATCCATTCGTCAACCTGCCGCTTTTAGTGGAATCAGTGGTATTAAACCTACTTATGGATTAGTCTCGCGCTATGGTATGGTCGCTTATGCCTCAAGTCTTGATCAAGCAGGCCCTCTTGCGCGCAGTGCCGAGGATTTAAGTATCGTCTTACAAGCACTTGCAGGGTTTGATCCTCATGACTCCACCTCTATTGAAACCAAGATCCCTAATTATTTTAATGAGCTCAATACACCGTTAACAAACCTAAAAATAGGCCTTCCCAGCTGCTTTTTTCAACCGCAAGTAGACAGTGATATTCAAAAGGCTATTCTTGCTGCTGTTGAGGTCTTTAAACAATTAGGCGCGGAAATTATTGAGGTCGATTTAAAACTACAAGCTCTTTGGGTTCCTTGTTACTATGTTGTGGCTTGTGCTGAAGCCTCTTCCAACCTTTCTCGTTATGATGGTTTACGGTTTGGGCATAGAAGTACTAAAGCAAACTCCTTATTAGAACTAATTACTCAATCACGAACAGAAGGTTTTGGTGCCGAAGTAAAGCGCAGAATACTTACGGGTACTCATGTATTATCAGCAGGTTATTTCGATGCCTATTATTTACAAGCCCAAAAAATTCGTCGTTTAATTCAAGAAGAATTATTAACTACCTTAAAACAGGTCGATGTCATACTTGGTCCTACTACCCCGACTTGTGCTTTTAAAATAGGTCAGAATCATAGCGATCCAATACAAAATTATCTGGCTGATGTCTTTACTGTAGCAGCAAATCTAGCCGGTCTTCCTGCTCTGTCTATACCTGCAGGATTTAAAAAGGATTTACCTATTGGTTTACAATTAATGGGCAACCACTTTAGTGAGGCAAAATTATTAAGCATTGCCCATCAATACCAGCAAAATACTAATTGGCATCTTGCCAGTCCAGACTTAAGGTGATTTATGGAATGGGATATCGTCATTGGGCTTGAAGTACATGCGCAATTAAAAACAAAATCAAAACTTTTTTCCGGGGCATCGACTGCTTTTGGTTCTCTACCTAACTCACAGACCTGTTATGTTGATGCAGGACTTCCTGGGGTACTACCCGTATTAAATCAGCAAGCGGTAATGATGGCTATTCAATTAGGATTAGCTTTGAAGGCTGATATTAATGATTACTCCATTTTTGAACGTAAAAATTATTTTTATCCTGATTTGCCCAAAGGATATCAAATAAGTCAATTTCAAAGACCTATCGTCTCTAATGGTAGTCTGGAAATCGAGTTAAATGATGGGACAAAAAAAAACGTTACTATTAATCGTGCCCACTTAGAAGAAGATGCTGGTAAATCCTTGCATGAAAGCCATTCTTCCTATACTGGAATAGATTTAAACAGAGCAGGAACTGCACTTCTTGAAATAGTTACTACTCCTTGTTTGTATTCTTCAGATGAAGCTGTTGCTTATTTAAAAACCATACATCAATTAGTACGGTTTTTAGGGATTTGTGATGGCAACATGCAAGACGGCTCATTCCGTTGCGATGTGAATCTTTCTCTAAAACCTAAAGACTCCTCTGTCTTAGGGACACGCACAGAACTTAAAAACCTTAATTCCTTTCGTTTTATTGAAAAAGCAATTGCCTATGAACAAGCAAGACATCAAGATCTTTTAGAACGTGGTGGCCAAATCATTCAAGAAACAAGGCTTTATAATCCAGATACCAACAGCACTCATGCAATGCGAGATAAAGAAAATGAAAATGATTATCGTTATTTTCCCGATCCCGATTTGTTACCCATTCAAGTAACCCGGATGCAGATTGCAGAAATTAAACGAAACTTACCTGATTTTCCTGAGCAAATTAAACAAAAGCTGCAACAAGTACCGGAGCTCAATGATGAAGATATTCATTTTATTCTTTCTTCACCTGCTGTTTATTGCTTTTATAAAGAAATAAAAATAAATAGTCCTATCGCAGATAAAATGATTATTAATTGGTTAAAAGGCCATTATGCCGCTGCTCTTAATGAAGCACAGCGCTCTTTTGAGGCACCACCAGTATCTGCCCAAAATATGGCTATATTACTTAATAAACTGCAAGAGAAAATTATCTCAGCTAATAGCGCAAAAGAAATTTTTGCAAAACTATGGCAAGGCGAGCAAGATATTGAGGAGATCATTCAACGTGATGGTCATCAGCAAACTCAGGATAATTCTGAGCTTGAAGGGTTTATTATACAAGTGGTCCAACAATATCCACAACAAGCAGCTGAATATCGCTCAGGTAAAGAAAAATTACTGGGTTTCTTCGTAGGACATATTATGAAACAAACAAAAGGTAAAGCTGATCCAGAGCAAGTGAATGAATTAATTAAAAAGCATTTACAATAAGCAAAATTAAGTAGATTTATGCATGGGATTTTGAACTTTCAATACCAACACATAGAAGATTTATGTTGTTAATTTTTGTTAAGTAATCTACTCGGTAGGACATTTTCAATATATAAGTCCTATAATTTGTTAATGATGGGTAGACTTCTTCTATAATCCTCATGAGATGGCTCTTTTGAGACTTAGAGTTCACTCAATTACAATTTTGCTGTGTTACACAATTTCCTGATGAGTCACCAACTTGGGTAGTCTGACACGAAGAGTCGGTATTTGAGTCCTCAGGGAGGACCACTACTCCATTATTATAATCCGAGTGATTGCCATAATAAAAATTATTGTGGTAATCATTGTTATTTTCATCATTTAGATTGTGTTCATCTCCATTATTGAATCCATCTCCACCTCGCGCAAATACTGGTGCGCTGACCATCACACTTATAGAGAGGAGCATGATGCTTAGATTTTCTTCTTACTGTTCATGAGCATTCCCTCATCCAAAATTTAACTAGCATCTTTTGATTATAGGGTAAGCTGATACATTGGTTCTGCCGCAAAAATTTTTCCAGGTTCAAAACGAAGTTATTTTGTACGAG
>CANJQE010000215.1 GCA_947476305.1 Legionellaceae bacterium | reverse complement strand
TGCCTTACTGACTTATTCCCTTGCTCAAGGATCTCTACTGCTTTTATTTTAAATTCTTTTGTGTAGCTGTTGTTGCTCATCATAACTCCTCGTTACTTGGATTATACCCATTAAACAAGGTGTCCTGTAAATCGAGGGAGGTTCAAAGCCCAGATTTTTTTAAAATTATGGGGGATGAATTACACTATTCAATTCTTATAGCTCCTCTAAGTGCTCTTGAAACAAGCCCCGAAAAAAAACAAAAACTAGTAGATATGGCTAGCCATAATGTTGCTTATGTTGATCCAATAAGCAGTAATATTTTAGCTGTTTACAGCCTATTAAAGGATTTCGATTACAAATCAATCGGATTATTACGAGCTAATTTATCAAGGGACATGCATCTGAACATACAAAAGGCGGCACTTCGTAATCAAACCCTTATGTTTGTGGTCTCCATGGTGGGATTATTATTGATATCAGTACTAATTTATTTATTATTTAGAAAGCAAGAACGAATCACTAATTCTTTTGAACGATTTGTTCCACATGAATTTATTGAATTATTAAATAAAAAAAATATTCTTGAAGTAGGTTTGGGAGATCACTTAAAACATACTATAGCAGTATTATTTTTAGATATTCGAAATTTTACATCAATATCAGAGAGCTTAACACCACAGAGAAATTTTGATTTTGTAAATTCAGTGCTTAAACAATTGTCCCCAATAATTGTTGAGCATCAAGGGTTTATCAATAAATTCGTGGGTGATTGTATCATGGCGCTTTTCCCAGGAGAATCTTGTGCTGATGATGCGGTAAACTCAGCAATGGCTCTTTTAAAAAAACTTGATGAATTAAACAAAACCAGTTATTGGATTTTAGCTTCTCAAGAGGTGCATGTCGGTATAGGAATTAACTCTGGGGAATTGATGTTAGGTATTGTTGGGGAGAAAAATCGCATGGAAAGCACGGTAATTGGTGATGTAGTTAATACCGCAGCACGTATTGAGTCCTTGACTAAAACCTATGAGCAAAACATCCTTATTAGTCAGAATGTTTACCAGTCAATGAAGCGACCTGAACGATATGATTTTGTTGATATAGGGGAGGTCTCTATGAAGGGGAAACTTACTCCAGTGAAACTTTATGGCGTGCATAAAAAATGAGCCTACTCTCTCCGTCCTGAACAATGCGGCTCTACCTCAAACGCGCAGACGTCCTTACCATCACTGGTGCCTGTGCCGCATTGATTTGTACTCATCCTTTTAAAAACGTAAACAACTCAAATTAAATGATGATAAGGCTCAAAAGCCAATCTGTGGTTTACTCTAAGACTGCGGCTTAAGCTTAAAGTGTCCCCATAAAACTGGTGAGAAACACACCAGTTTTATGGAACAAACGTATTTTCTAATCCCAGAGTAGAGAGCTCATTAGGCACAGCATTAGTTCCCTTAAATAAGGAGGTACCATGGTAAGGTTTATCTACAGGTTTAGGCTGTTGAGATAAAGTAGATGATTCACCGTCAATCAAGACATCCAGCAATTTTTCTGTAGAATCTTTTTGAACCATTGGAGAACTCCGTTCTATTTCTCGTATCGAATACTTGGGATAGAAAAATCGATTTGCGACCCACAATGATGCGGGTTTGATAGCGCTATACCATAAAGTTGCTAAAGCACCACCTACAATGGGAGCTGCGGCGACAATACTTAATACCCCTAATTGTGCAACAGCAGTTGCAATAGCAGGAATAGCGGCCAATCCACCGGTAAAGAATAAGAGACTTGCTAAAGAGAGACTTAAAAAAGACCACTTTAAAATTTGCCATGCAACAGGATTGGCAGTAGTGATTCGTTTGAACAATGAAACAGGGCCATAGCTTTGTTCTATTGTAAGAGCAAGGGCTGCGTCTTTCGCACCCCCTGCCAGGCGTTTATGATGTTCATTAAAATAGCGCGCACCAAGTTTTGTATTGATATAAACACCCTTGGCTGAATGAGTATCCCTAGTAAATGATTTACCCTCACTCTGAAGTTGGCTTAGTGTCCTTTCATATTCATCGATATAGGATTCTTTTAGATCTTCGCTGTTGGTGTAATCAATGGATGAATTAAATTTAGTCCCATTTTGCGTTAAAAATTCTTCTACTCGCAATTTAGCTATTGTTGACGCTGGATCATACAAATTTTCCGCTTGAGCATGACAACCAGCAATGACCTCTTCTTCTAGTTCTATCCCTTTTGGATAAGTAACAAAGAGAGGGGCATGGCCAGCAATAGCCAGTAAGGGAACATGAGGATATAAAGCCAAAACCTTCTTTAAAGGTTTGCAAGCACTTAAATCCATAGTTTTATTAGCAAGGCTGATATTTAACGGATCCAAAGTAGAAGTCGTAATCAAATTACCTGGTACAGGATCTAACAAGGCCATATTAATCGATAATTTATCCGGATCAACTGAACCTAGTTGTTGTGCCAATAGGAGAGCCGCAATAGCGCCACGACTATGGCCATAAACATTTAAGGTGATCTCATTACCAGCCGCAATTTCTTTTAATACAGTTTGGATTACTTCATCACACTGCTCATCCAAACCGCTTCCAAAAATGGTTCCACTAAAAGGATAAAGGACTCCGCATCCATCAAACCCCATTTTGATCTGTTGTTCATTCTCTTGAGTCCTATCGTAAAGGGAAGCAGCAAGTAAATTTGGGGCTTGAATTGAAAAACCTGTTCCACTAAAAAATACCGAAATTGTTTTTTGCATAAATAATCATCCCATCTAAATTTTGCTTATTTTAATACTTTCTGATCAAAAAATAAACACGACACTGTTGGATAAAAATGTCCTTAAGTTAACTCCAATTCTGAATAAACCCCCATTCAAATACCTCTCGGGAATTCACCTTCCACAGGGGTCTTTTACAATTCGTATACACTTATTAGTGAGCTTCCCCACACACTAGAAATTAACTTTATGTCATGGCTTTTAAATTTTTGACTCTTCTACAGCAGAATAGAGGTAGCTTACAAAGGTAGTCACAATAACAATGCTGCCTCCTATAAGGGTTAAATAAAATCGATCAAAAGCAATTCCTACTTGATAATTACCCAGTAAATGGGTAAGTCCAAGTACAAACAATTCAATGAAAAGTGTTCTACCAACATAAGAAAAACTAAGAGAAAAAATTAAAAAAAGAAAAAGGGTTAAGACAGCAAAATTTACCCAAAAAGCATTCGATACAAAATAATAAAATAACAAAACTATACCAATAGCCCCCACAGCATTAATAATAATTCTTTTTATTGAGACCAAAATGGTTTTTTCTTGTGAGCTTTGAATGACAACCAGAACAGTCAGTCCAATCCAATATAAATGATTAAGCGAAGTATGGCGATGGAGATAATAGCTAATTATTGCGGCCAAAATTAAAGAGGTTACAGCTATAAAAGCAATAATATGATTACGATGCGATTCATTAGTATCCATGATCATCGTTTTTGCTAAGGGAACGGGTGGCTCAAATAACCAGCTATAAACTATAAACTATAAACTATAAACTATAAACAGAAGAGTAAGTACTATTCCATCTAAAGCATAGAGAAGACCATCTTCCGAAGGGAAAGGTAGGCCATTAAAAATAAGGAACATCAGTGCCCCAGTGACAAATATATTGCTTATAATTTTTGTTTTAGGGAAATAGAAGGCTAGTCCCGCATAAAATATTGTAAGAATTATTCCTATTGAGGGAAGGTAATAACCGAGGATACCCCCTGCCGCCACGGATAAGAAAATAACAATACTTCCTAAACAGATATGCCTTAAATTTTTTTTCTCAACGGAAAAAGTAGCTGCACAGGACATTACCGCCATATTAAAAACAACTAGCAAGTTATTATTTGAAGCCCCAAATGATTTAAATAATCCTGTAATCAATAAACAAAATAATGTAATTTTGAGCGATTCGATTATAAAATCTAGATAATTAGTTTGTTTCATTAATTAAATTTCAATTGTTCTTTTATAGTTTTTACAGCTTTCTCTGTTTTAGGTTCTGTCGCGAAATATTTTCCGATGGGAGAATCAAAAAATAATAAAGCTGCTTTTGTAGAGTAAGTTAGATCATAACCGGTAGTTAGCCAAATTTGGTTACCATAACTGTCTAATTTAACCAGCGGATTATTTTCTGAAAAAAACGTAGGAGAGCCGAAGGTTTCAATGTAGATAATTTTCATATCTTCATTAAATTTAACATATTGTGTAGCTCTTAATATATGATTGTCATCATAGTAAATATTTAAAACAATAAATCCTGTATTATTTTCATAATCATACCCTATTGAGGGTACAATCACTTTATTAATAATGGAAAACGGTAGATCCAACTAGTTAACGCAACTTTCGATATTAAAAAAATAGTCTTATAATATTGAAAAGTTACCTCATAATTATAAAGGAAAATGATGGGGAAGTTAACACATGAAGATCGATGTAAAATTGAGACTCTTTATAAAGCTGGA
>CANJQE010000214.1 GCA_947476305.1 Legionellaceae bacterium | reverse complement strand
CCCTTCGGGCCTCAAAATCTACGCTCCCCAATGACTGACGCCTTTTCGTATGGCCTTATATTTTCCCTGCGGAAAAACATCCGGCCCTAAGGCTACCAGGGACTACTCGCCCGCGCCTTCGGCTCTCCATGGCTCGCAGCGAAGGAGGTTCATTATGATTTAATCACACTGTATACTGTTAAATGATTTTCAGTGTTTACATTAACAAGGACTATAATGAAGCAACATTCTCCTCAATTTCTTAACTTAGTAAATCAAGCAAAACATAACATTCATGAGTTATCCGCGGAAACACTTAAGACAATGATTGATAGTGATGATGAGCTTTATTTAATTGATGTTAGAGAAGATCATGAGTGGACAACCGGTCATATCCCTACTGCAATACATATAGGAAAAGGAATTATTGAGCGTGATATTGAAAAAACAATACCTGATTCTCAAGCAAAAATTGTAGTGTACTGTAGCGGTGGATTTCGTTGTGCTTTAGTGGCAGATACCTTACAGAAAATGGGATATTCTGAAGTTTATTCCTTAGATAAAGGTTCTCAAGGATGGATGGATGCCGGCTACAAATTAACTCAATCTTAGATTTATTATGTGCAGAACGAAAGGCTAAGATTGCCATTTTGTTTGTTTTAGTGCACTATTCCACTTTTAATAAATTGTTACATCAATGAGAGACCTATGGCAAAAGAAGATCATATTGAAATGGCTGGAACAGTAATCGATACATTACCTAACACAATGTTTCGCGTTCAATTAGACAATGGACACATTGTTACCGCTCATATATCTGGTCGTATGCGTAAAAACTACATCCGAATTTTAACTGGAGATAAGGTAAAGGTTGAATTAACTCCCTATGACTTATCTAAAGGCCGTATTATTTTCCGCGATAAGAATTAATCTGTTTCGAGTTATTCTCTTTAAATCCAAGCTCTCTCCTGCAAGCAACAGTTCTTGCTCATGATCCCGAGATGCCTAGAAATAAACCACCAAGTGCTTGTCTTTCCCGCTAAGGCGGGAATTCATCTATGATTTAGCACCATAAATGGATCTCCGTCTACTTGAAGATGACATGTTTTACCCATTGTATTTAATTTAAATTATTTCGGTATAAATTTACATGCCATCCCACATCAAAATTAGTTTTCAGATCAGTTGATTTTACGTAAAACCATGAGGATCTACGTATATTTTGCTTTATTTCCATACGTAATATTTTTTCATGAGATTAAGGAGCAGTTGTATTCACCGTGAGTCACCAAGGTGATGTTCGTTATTATAATACAGCACGCTTGAGACCAATTTTGGTCTCAAATCCTAGAGTAGCCTCCTTGTAAAGAGGGTTAGAAAGGACGCCGTGTTTTGTTCTGTAGTTGTTCTGCCAGTCTATAGCTTGTGTAAGTAGATTAGAAGGACGCACTGAAACTGCCCAGACGTCCCATTACTAGTTAGGAGGCCTACGGGCATTCTGGCAGACCCGCGATGGCTGTGCATTGACCATCAAAGAGGTAGCAACGTTGGTCATTATTGTCCACGGTAGCACGACAAGGGGTCGGTGCTGGACGGCTATCAGCGTACGATGATGAGATGGTAGATGTTGCTATTAGAATGGCAAAAGCACTATAGACTAAGCAATTTTTTCTTCGATTGAGAGATGTAGTTTTTTTCATGATTATTTTCCTTAGATAGGGCTGTTATTGTAATTTCGCTCGGAATGCTCTGCACTTATCATTGATAAGCCTCTTCTAACATGTCATCACATGCGACAATATCTGGGTACTTGTCATAGAGCAAAACTCCTAAAATTTATAGTTTAAACTCTTACTGATTCAAAAATATTTGTAACCATTTATTATAATGGTAGCAGGCTTTTGGAAAATCACTAAAATGAACAGAGCACAAACATAAGGACTCATAAATAAGAGCACTTACTAATTAAATGAAAAAAAATCGTAACTGTTCCCCCCAGTTAAGAGATATATCAAAAATGAGCTAGGTGAACCTTGATTACACTTCGTTGCATCAAGCAACATTTTAATAAAATTTTATAGCCTATTTGCTTCCTACTTTCCCGCAACCATCATTTTTTCTATTAATATCGAACCACAGCGCGTAGCAATATTGGTATTAATATCATTGCCTACAGCAAGAATCATTTTAAACATCTCTTTTAAATTGCCGGCTATAGTGATTTCATCCACAGGGTATTGAATAGTGCCATTTTCTACCCAATAACCACTTGCGCCACGTGAATAATCCCCAGTAATTCCATTAATCCCCTGCCCCATTAATTCAGTGACTAGAAGCCCTTTATCCATTTTCTTTAAAAGGTCGTTTAAATCACCTGCATTTGGATCTAGAGTTAAATTATGCACACCATCACTATTCGCAGTCGTTTTTAACCCCATTTTACGAGCGGAGTAACTGCCCAGCACGTATTGTAGTAAACGACCTTTATCCACAATCACATTGGCGCGCGTAGGCACTCCTTCACTATCAAAAGGAGAACTACCTAAAGCCCCTAATAGATGGGGTTGTTCATAGATATTTACAAAGTCTGGAAATAATTGCTGTCCTACAGAGTCTAACAAAAAGGAATTTTTCCTATATAAATTAGAGCCGCTAATAGCGCCAATAAAACTCGATAAAAGACCACTAGAAATCCGTGAAGAAAAAATAACTGGTGTCGTTTGCGTTGCAATTTGCCGTGCACCTAAACGGCTTAATGCGCGCTCTGCCGCATTTTGTGCAATAATTTCTGGCTTTATTAAATCTTTAGCATCGCGAACCGTAGTGTAATCATAATCTCGTTGCATCGCCTCACCTTCAGTCGCCACTAAGGAGCAACTTAAACTATGACGTGTACTGTTTATAAAACCTTGACCACCATAGGTATTGGCATAACCGTGATGCGACTCATAAGACGACACACTTACTCCATCAGAGTTAGTAATACGTTTATCTATAGATAAAGCATGTTTCTCACATTCAAGAGCAATTTCTATAGCCTGTTGGGGATTAATATCCCAGGCTTGGAATAGATCTAAGTTAGGGTGCTCTTTAGTCATTAATTCTTTATCAGCTAAACCAAAACAAGGATCTTCGGCACTTACTTTAGCAATATCACAAGCAGCTTGTACCATCGATTTAATAGCATCAGGAGAAGTGTCTGTACTACTCGCACTTCCTTTGCGCTGACCTATATATACCGTTAAACCTACTCCTTTATCTTCACTAAAGGCAACAGTCTCTACCTGACCCATACGAACATCAACAGAAAAACCTCTATCATTATTTACGGCAACTGCAACGTCCGTTGCCCCTTCTTTTTTGGCTAATTCTAATACATCATTCATTAATTGAGTTAACTCAATTGTTGACTTATGTGCTTCACTGTTGCTATGTTGCGTCTTTATTTGCATAAAAGATTCCATGGTGTTGAATGATGTACATAAGGATACAATAACATGTCTTTCCAAACCAAGGTTAATCACACAAACACTATGTATTTTTTAAAAATTCTTCTTTTATTATCTTGTTTTCTAGTCTCTCAGAGCTCTTATTGCTCCGAAAATTGGCAGAAATTAACATCGGGCATTGAGTATCAAGATCTTGAAGGAGGTATTTTAACACCCTGGTCGCATATCTATGCTTTTCGTATTGATCTGAATAAAAATAAACTCTCTTTAGTCACCGCTAAAAGTTTAGAATTAACCAATGCCTCAGCAGATCAATTTGCGCAACACAGTAAGGCCTTAGTGAGTGTTAATGGGGGCTTTTTTGACCAACAATTTAAACCTTTAGGCTTAAGAATTTCTAATAAAAAATTAAAAAATCCTTTAAAACCAATTAGTTGGTGGGGTGTTTTTTATGTGAAAGACAATAAACCTTTTATTGCCAATCCCAAGCATTTTTATCAAGATGAACAAATTGATTTTGCGATACAAAGTGGGCCTCGTTTATTAATTAGAGGAAGAATCCCTTCGCTAAAACAGGGCGTTGCTGATCGCTCAGCTTTAGGTATTACAGCGGATGGCAAGGTAATCATTCTTGTTTCTACTAATGCCGCAATGACTACGGATGAATTAGCCCGTTTATTAAAAGCCCCTCCTTTAAATTGTACTGATGCCATTAATCTAGATGGAGGCAGCTCAAGCCAGTTATATGCTCATATTAATTCTTTCCAATTGAATGTGCATGGTTTTTCTAATGTTAGTGATGCGATCGTAGTTAAAAAGATTTAGAAATTTTGACTACTTACTGTCGTCATTGGGAACGATGTAAAACAACCCATCATTATTCTAACACGTAGGTTGAGTCACCAATCTAAATAGTAATACTGTTATACAAACAAAGCTCCGCAGCGTGTCGCCTGTTTTTGAGAAACCTGCCGGGACATCCAAGTCCCCGGCAGGGACAAAAACAGGCGACAAGTATGCCTCCGGCGGCCCTGGCCGTCCTGGTCCCCCTTGATTTTGATCCCCCTTCGGGCCTCAAAATCTACGCT
>CANJQE010000213.1 GCA_947476305.1 Legionellaceae bacterium | reverse complement strand
TTTACCACCTTACTCTCCTGACTTAAATCCTATTGAAAAGGTATGGGCTAATTTTAAGAGAAATCTCAGAAAAGTCATAAAAAAATGTGGTAGTTTTCGTGACGCAATTACTCAGGCCATGAGGAAAACTTTTCCGGACTAGCTATAACGAAGAGATTGGAGCTTTTCGTAAGTCCTGACAGAAGGAAGAATTACATCCGAAAGTCACACCCATTAACGGGATTAATATAGTAACACCCCCTGAGACTAATAGAACTAATCCTGTAAATAATGACATTAATCTGACTATTCAAACTAATCTACTTTTTCGTTCTGATGAAGCATTTATGGCTGATGTAGTTAAAGCTTTTGAGCTTTTTCGTTTTAATGTATCCGGTCTGCTTACCAGCAATAGCGGCTCTGATTTTTCTAGCTCTGGAACGCAGGCTTTAACTGATTTTGTTCATAGCTTACAAGTAGTGTTGAATCAAATACAAGCTAACCAAACTCCCCCTACAGATAATGGTGAAGTAACTAACCCACCACCTACCGATGCACAAACAGGGTTCAATAACTTTATAAATGATTTATTCTTTTTGATAAACAATAATACTAGCTCACCATTGCAATCGAATTTTGATTTTTTAGTTAATTTATTATCACCCAATTCACCTACGGTTGGACAAAATCCTAGTTTAAGTGATTTTCTCAGTATGATGTTAATTAACCTCCAAAATAATGAAGTTAATAATCAGAATGACGCAGGGACTAGTATCGCTACTGAAGTATAAAAGCTTTATACTTCGTGGGAGCGACCCCTTTTATTTTTATCAAAAATAGCCCAGATGATGAGAAGATAGGCGATTAATCGTAAAATATAAACAAAAGGTTTTTGATCTTGAGTTTGGGTAAACTCCATAATAATGCGATTAATCCCTTCTAGAGCAAAAGACAAAGCAAAAAAGAGAAAAAAACGGTCCCTAGTAGTTTTCCAAAAGCGAACAAAGAATAAACTCACTATTATAGAAGCCATAATAAAAGCTCCGATCAACATTAAGTCGATCATAATGATTCATCCTCCCAAACTAGACCGTACAATAAAAATAATAAAGCAATAACGCTAAAAGATAAGCGATAGGTTTTGAAATTTATTGTGGGGAAAATAATCTTGTCACAAACCAAGAGAAGATTATTCATAAACAAAAAAACTAAAACACAAAGCACTCCATAATAATAAGCGAGATCTTTGCCTTTTATAACTGCGAAATAAGATCCAAGCACAAAAAAAAGCAGTGAGTGTACACAACAAATAAATAATCGGTGCAATCATATTATTTCTTCCGCCACATGAAGGCATTAGCAAATTTAACTGCCTTATGATCCATATTAGAATGAATTAAATTAGTTACTTCAATTAAGCTAGATGAATAAGTTATTGCTAAATTATCAACTAACTTTTTAAGCTCATCATAAGAGGTATAATATTGATATAAAGAAGGCTTTTTCCCTACTTTTTTTACTACCCCTGCTGTTTGTAAATCTTCTACAATTGCTTGTGTAACTTGCTCATTAATAAACAGTCTTTTAGCTAACTCGCTTATACTCCATTGATGCTCATGCTCTGAACGCATTAGTAATAAAGCTTCTAAGTGAGGAACAGAAGGTATATTACTTAAAATAAAGCGTCGTATCTCATCAGAAATGGGTATATTTTTCATAAATCCCCATCCTACATTAACTTCCATAGAGTAATTTTACTTCGCTTTAAAGGTAATAAGCAAGCTTTTGAATTTCATCATATTTTTAACAAGATATGCTGACTTATGCAAGACATTTTGTTAACTTTAATAGTATTATGTTTTATTTCACCCATAAATGAGCAAAACAAGAACAATAGACTATAATTAATTAGTTGTCCCTTATTCAAACATTCTTACCGCTTTTCATCAAAATATCCTCAGGAGCATTTACATGGAATTGAAGCGTCTTTCACTTGGATTATTTTTAGGTCTTTCTTTTCTTCTAAATGATATGGTATTTGCCGCAGCCTCAGCGAGAGCGAATAATCCAGCTAAACCTAATATGAATTCAATAACAGACAATGTAGATGGACCAACGGTTCAAACCACTAGTGATGGTACTAAAATTATTCAAAATCAAGATGGCTCATCAGTACAAATACATCCTGATGGCTCTTTATATATTGTGAATTCCGATGGATCAACCATTCAAAAGAACACGGATGGTTCGGAAATAGACAGTAAATTTAACTAAAACCACGAGCATCCCCTAAGAACTCATCCTTTTTAATGATATTATTCCGTCTTAATATTTAGGGATAATATCTATGTCAATTCAATGTTCTGTCTTTATTGCAACGAGTCTTGATGGCTTTATTTCTCGAGAAAATGGTTCTATTGATTGGCTTATGAAAGCCAATACACTTGCTCCAGCCGGCGAAGACTGTGGATATAAAACCTTTATCTCTACAGTAGATGCCTTAGTTATGGGACGAAATTCTTTTGAAATGGTACTTTCTTTTGATCCCTGGCCTTATGGCGATTTATCGGTAATCGTCTTGAGTAGCAAACCGATTGCCATTCCTAACCATTTAAAAAATCATGTAAGCTCATCCTCAGAAACACCTGAAATTTTAGTGAATCGTTTAGCGCAACAAGGTTTTAAACATCTCTACATCGATGGTGGCATCACTATTCAAGGCTTTATTGCCGCGAAACTAATTAATGAAATCACGCTTACCTTGATCCCTGTGCTCTTGGGTACAGGACGCCCCTTATTCGGGGCCATCGGACAGGATATCTCATTAAACCGTATTGCAACTAAAAGCTATGACGGTGGCTTTGTCCAGTTAAAATACATCCCTATTTATTGACTAAACTTTTTTACAGAGATGGGGTGTTTCAGGACTTAGGAAAAACCCCAAGGTCGAGGCAAAAGAAATTTTTTAATGAGGGAGTTTAGACCTACTAAATGACAGAATTAAAAAACTTTTTAACAAAGAGATTGGGGATTTTTCCTAAGTCCTGATAAGATCAGCTGATTACTATTATTGTTCTTCAAGGATAGATGAATGCATCCCTTAAGCATCAAGGAAGTAGACTCACAAACTAAAATATTGATGCTTCTTGCTGTTAGTCTAGTAGTTGGCGTAGGCTCTGGACTGTTGGGCATGGGTTTAGCTTTATTACTCCATTACATACAACATCTTGCCTATGGTTATAGTTTAAACTCGATCATTAGTGATGAGAGTTTTTTACATGGTGTTAGTGCCTCTTCTCCAGAGTGTCGTTTATTAATTCTTATGCTTTGTGGATTAGTTGCAGGATTAGGTTGGTGGCTTCTTTATAATTTTGGCAAACCTTTAGTCAGTATTAGTGAAACTTTAAAAACTGACAAAAAAATGCCAACAATGAGTACTGTTGTTCATGCTTTATTACAAATTATCACCATTGCCCTCGGTTCTCCTTTAGGACGAGAAGTAGCTCCACGAGAATTAGGTGCTCTTTTTGCCACCTGGGCTTCTGCAAAGGCAGGATTAACTATTAAAGAGACCAAAATCATGATTGCCTGTGGCGCGGGTGCTGGTTTAGCTGCGGTGTATAATGTTCCTTTAGGTGGTGCTGTTTTTACCTTAGAAGTATTATTCTGTACTTATAGTTGGCCTATTCTTATTCCTGCCTTTATTACCTCTGCTGTTGCCACCTTAGTTTCCTGGTCCGGATTAGGTATCGAGTCTATTTACCAGGTGGCTGATTTAAACCTTAGCTCTTCTATTATGATCTGGGCCCTCTTAACCAGCCCTATTTTTGGTTTTTTTGCTTACTGGTTTATTCGTATTGCTAATGCGCAACGTAGTAAAGCGCTGCATGATTACAGAATGATTTTAGCAGCACTGCTTAATTTTACTATTATCGGTATTTTAGCCATTTACTTTCCAGTACTCTTAGGAAATGGCAAAAGTGCAGTACAAATGGAATTTTCAAGTTTTGCAGGAATAGGTTTAAGCGCACTCCTCCTTTTTTTGCGATGTTTTATCGTATGGGGCAGTCTACGCGCAGGAGCACAAGGTGGCTTGCTGACCCCCTCATTAGCCAATGGCGCCTTACTCGCTGCAGTTTTAGGAGGAGCATGGTGTCATTTTTGGCCAGCGCTTCCATTTTCTGGATTTATTGCCATAGGTGCTACTTCCTTTCTCGCTGCAGCACAAAAAATGCCGATCACGGCCATTGTCTTAATTTTTGAGTTCACGCACATCCACTTCGACTTTCTCGTCCCTATTATGCTATCGGTTGCTGGAGCAATCGTAACGAGCCATCTATGTGGCCTTTATTTTATAGAGGAAAAAAACGCTTAGAGAAATAATTAGGGCTATTTCCTGACAATGAGGGCACTTTATGCATCGCCTTAATTATTATTTGATTTCGTGCTGAGGTGAACAACCTTCTGAATAAGCAGCGTGTCGCCTGTTTTTGAGAAACCTGCCGGGACATCCAAGTCCCCGGCAGGGACAAAAACAGGCGACAAGTATGCCTCCGGCGGCCCTGGCCGTCCTGGTCCCCCTTGATTTTGATCCCCCTTCGGGCCTCAAAATCTAC
>CANJQE010000212.1 GCA_947476305.1 Legionellaceae bacterium | reverse complement strand
TTGAATAGTATAGAAATCTCTGTTTTATTTAACCTCCCTTCTTTATACGTCGCAATTACGCGATCCCTCAAGTCCAAACTATATGCTTTCATAAATAAAACGTTAAAAAGCAATTATCATACAGGTAAATATACCGGTTTAGCTATACTGAGCTAAATGTCCCCCCAAGGAATGTCCGGTTAAAATAATTTCGCGATTAGGATTTTGTTTACGAACCTCGTCATAAAACTTAAAAGCATCATCACGTAGATTCTTTGATACGACACCAAAAATACCTAAGCTGGCATCAGAGAGCAAATCCCATTTTGATTTCGTACCACGATAGGCAATAATAATAGGACTTTTATTATCTATTGGTTCAATACATACTGCACCAAGTTCAGTAAGCCCTGTTCCTTTAGCGCTTTGCGGTGCAATCGTTTTAGTTAATACATAACCATGCCTTATCAAGGTATCAAAAGTTTCTTTATATTCAGGTTTTTCCTCAGGATTGATTTGATTATAAGCCTTGACTCGATAAGGAGCTTGCGCGGCAATACTGATTAAATCTAAGTTACAGATTGAACGCAGCTCTTGATGAGCTTCAAGTTTTTTGTTTTTGCTTTTTACTCTGTGCTTCCCCATACTAAACTCATGAATATGGATTTCTTTAATTATAGATAAGAAAAAAATTAAAATTGGGTTAAATTAAGGATCCGAATAATGAAAAAATTAGCACTCGCTCTACTGCTATTAATTCTGTTGATCATTCTTTATGTGATCGATTTATACTTTCACTTTGGCTATACGCTGTGGCTTTTTAAGTATATTTGGTCCCCAGAATTTCTATTGCTCGCTTTTCTTGTCATAATTACTCCTTATTACCTAAAAAACTTTAATCTCATCACCAAATTAGAGAGTGATCGAGGTATTAGCCTAGGCACTTTTTATTATTTGGATAAAATCACTGCTAGTTTGCTCTTGATTGGCTGTTCTTTTGTTCTAATCTTGATCTGTTGCAGCTTACTCACTGGTGGGATGTTCTTATATCTTTTCTTTCTTCCTAAATGGTGGCTGGTCTTGCTCATTCCGTCTTGTATTCCAGAGTTAATAATGCAAAAGAGAAAACTCAAAAAACTGAAGGCAAGCAAATTTGCTTAATTATCTAACAAACTCTATAGTTTTATTGTGCCCTATCATGAGAAAAAGAAATGAGTTTTTTTATCTTTATTATTATTATTGCAGGATTAGGATTATGGTTAGTCTCTCTTTATAATGCTTTAATCCGGCAAAAAAACCAAGTTGAAGAAGCTTGGAGTGGTATTGATGTTCAACTAAAAAGACGTTATGACCTTATTCCTAATTTAATTGAAACAGTCAAAGGCTATACTACACACGAATCTGAACTCATAGAAAAAGTGACCGAACTACGTACCCTAATTGGGCAAACCGAAAGTATTGGAGAAAAAGGCCATTTAAATGGAGCCCTATCTTCAGGTATTACTCAACTTCTTGCAGTTGGTGAAAATTACCCTACCTTGAAAGCAAGTGACAATTTTATTCAATTACAAAAAGAATTAAGTGCTATTGAAGATCAAATCCAATTGGCTAGACGGTACTATAATGGTGCGACAAGAGATTACAATACCTCCTTACAAAGTATTCCTCAGGTATTTATTGTTAGTCATTTAAATTTTGAACCCTTTGAATATTTTGAGATAGAAAATGAGCAAGAACGTGACCTACCCCATGTTGATTTTAAGAGTAAGGAATCTTAATAAGGATTTTCAAGGTGCGAAGAATAATAATAGGGTTTTTGCTTAGTTTAACTTCTCTCGTATTATATGCTCTTTCTCCCGTTATTAATGATTATGAGAGTACTGTTTTTATCAATAAAGACAGTACTGTAGTAGTTAACGAAACCATTAATGTAACCACTGACGGAATCACCATTCGACATGGTATTTATCGCGACTTACCTACCCAATATAAAACGATTCAAGGTCTTAATTTTGATATTGGCTTTAAACTACTTAGTGTCAAACTAAATGGCCTTCCAGAAGAATCTCATCTTAAAAAAATGAGCAATGGTATTCGTATTTATATTGGTGATGAGAATGTCTCTCTTCCTCCTGGAAATTATACTTATCAAATCATTTATTCAGTAAGCCGAGTACTCGGATTTTTTCCGACTCATGATGAGTTTTATTGGAATGTCACAGGGAATGCCTGGGCTTTTCCTATCCTTAAAGCCTCAGCAACGATAAACTTACCTACAGACGCCAAAATAAATGAGACAACAGCCTATACAGGGGCCATGTATTCGACCAATAAAAATTATCACGTGGATCTTTTGCAAGCTAATCAAGTCTATTTTACAACGACCCAGGCCCTAGAACCTAATGAAGGCTTAACTGTTGTCGTAAGTTGGCCTACAGGAATAATTCAGCCCCCTAATTTAAAGATGCAAATAAAAAACTTTATAGTAGACAATCATAATGTATCCTTTGCGCTAATAGGTTATATCGTTCTGATTGCCTTTTATATCTTATCTTGGTTTTATTTAGGCAAAGATTCTCACCCTAAAATAATTATTCCTCTTTATGAACCTCCAGCGGGTTTTTCGCCGCAATCCTTAGGCTACATAAAAGACATGGGCTATGACGATAAATTATTTACCTCGGCCATTATTAATATGGCAGTAAAAAAATATTTAACTATTGAAGAAAAAAGTGACCATCAATATCGACTAAAAAAAATAGCTCTTGATGATTCTTTACTGACTCCGCCTGAAAAAGCTATTAGTGATGAGCTTTTTAAAGTTACACCAACTATTCTCATGGTCCAAGATAACAATAAGCAAATTTCTCAAGCAATAGATGAGTTTAAGAAACAATTGGATAAGGAATTACTGAATAAATACTTCATTCTCAACAGCCCTATTATTCTCTTAGGTATTGCTCTTTCTGTGATGAGCTTAATGCCTCTGATAGTAGAGCAATTTAATTCTCTTTTTGTCTTCTGCATCATTGGAATTTATGGATTTTTTTTCCTAGAACCTTTTATTCCTCACAAACTTAAATCATTCAAAAATTTTTGTTTAAGTGTGCTTA
Organism: Legionellaceae bacterium; assembly: GCA_947476305.1. Taxonomy (GTDB): domain Bacteria; phylum Pseudomonadota; class Gammaproteobacteria; order Legionellales; family Legionellaceae; genus Legionella. The sequence continues at coordinate 1,508 of CANJQE010000212.1, read as the reverse complement.
GTATTCTTTTAATAATTCTTATCTTCGGAATTATTTTCTTACCTTTAATTTTTGATTCCTTATTTGAAGCTAACTGGCTGAGCTATTTAATCCTTGCTTTATTTTTAATAACTAACTCTCTATTTTTGGACCTGATGAGACGACCTACTCCATTGGGTGTAGAGATCGTAGCCCAAACCCTAGGCTTTGAATTATTCTTAAAAGCCACAGAGGAAACGCAAATGAATTTTCGTAACCCACCGGACAAAACACCGCAATTATTTGAACGTTATTTACCCTTCGCCTTAGCTTTAGGATTAGAGCAAGCATGGTGTAATCAGTTTTCCCAAATATTAATACAAAGCCAATATCAACCGGATTGGTATTCTGGTTCTTATTATAATTTTTCCGGCACTCATTTTTCTGAAGCAGTAGGCAGCTCACTCACTAGTGCTATTAGCTCATCAAGCATAGCTCCTGGCTCTAGCTCTGGATTTGGCGGAGGAGGATTTAGCGGTGGAGGAGGCGGTGGTGGTGGTGGTGGCGGATGGTAAAGTAAAGAAGATAGTGATGAAGAAATGTTTCTTATTATTAAGTCTATTTTTATTAACCCCTAGCATTCATGCCACAGTTCTTGCCCAAGTAGAAATAGCTCAAAATATTAGAATTGGGAATACCAACACCTCAAAAACAGAATTACAAGCGCTAGCAAATAACTATTTAAAAAAATACCGTGTTCTGGAATACATTTCTGCGCTGACTTTAACAGTTGATAACCCTAATTCTTCGATCACTGTAGAAACTGGATATACAGAATATAATGGATAGCTCTGAAAACAGACATGACGGCTTATAATTTATCTTATGCTGGTGCGATGGTATCAGACACTAAAGATATTCTTCATTGGATCCGCGCCTTAATGACTCCAGGAAAAATATTGCCGCTGAAACAACTCCAAGAATTAACTACCTATGTATCAGCTAAAACTGGAGCCTCTCTAAATAAAGTAAGCAAAGAAGATCCAAATGGCTTTGGTTTAGGCATTTACTTAAGTTACTCTCCTGAATGTTTTTCTGAGCCTGTAATTACTTATGCTGGAATGACGGTGGGTTTTCGGGCTCAATATATTTATTTAAAAAGTAAAAATATCGCCTTGGCAGCGACAGTAAACAGTGGTGTAGATAGTACCGTAAAAGATCATTTACTGAGTTTATTAGTGGAGGCCTATAAAGCCATACCGAAAAAATAAATTTATAAGCTGCTATAATCAACTCAAGAAGCCTTTAACAATAATAACATGGATTGGTTTATGGACTATTTAAATAAAACTAAAGCCTTTCTTAACTCCCTAAGTTTTCTATGCTTTTTTCTTCTAGCTTCGGCTTCATTCGCAGAAGGGAAATTTGATTTTGAAATCATTCACGATGGCAAGCCAGAAAATGAAAAATTAGCTCGTTATATGTAAAAAAAGGGAACCTTTAAGAGAATTGTGAAAGCATTAAATGAATCCCTCGTGATTCCCTACGAT
>CANJQE010000211.1 GCA_947476305.1 Legionellaceae bacterium | reverse complement strand
GAACAACGTCATTGGCTAGGGAAAATAAAGGTAGGTGATGTCTGGGGAGTAGGTAGACAGTGGTCAAAGAAATTAATGGATAAAGGCATTTGTACTGCGTTGGATTTAGCGCAATTAAACGCTCATTTAGTTAAAAAGCAGTATAATGTAATTTTGATGCGTACCGTAATGGAATTACAGGGCATTCCCTGTGGTGGATTAGAAGAAACACAGCCCAAACAAAGCATTATGTCTTCAAAAAGTTTTGGTGCGATGCAGTCACAGTATTCCTTAGTGGCTCAAGCCTTAAGTAGTCACTGCGCAAGAGCCTGTGAAAAAGCACGAAAACAAAACCTTATAGCGCAACGTATTGATGTATTTGTGCGCAGTAATCCATTTCGTCAGGATTTAGAGCAATACTCCAAAAGCATTGAATGTAGATTAGTGAATCCGACTGACGATACTCGAATTATTACTAACGTTGCTAAAGTGTGTTTAAAAAAACTGTTTAAGGAAGGGATTCAATATAAAAAAGTTGGGGTGATGCTGGGGGATTTAATTAATAAATCATCCGTTCAATTGGATTTATTTCATCAGCCCAGTGATGAGTCACTCATCAAAAAAGATAGGCTAATGTCGCTGTTGGACACCATTAACAATCGCTTTGGAAGTAACTCTATAAAACTTGCCGCTGAAGGGGCCTGTGAGCCTTGGGCAATGCGTGCTCAAATGCGTTCACCGTGCTATACCACTCGGTGGGCTGAATTACCTAGTGTTACTAATGGCACGTAAGGGATTAAGAGCTTAGTGGGCTCTTGTTCTCCAGTAGGCCAACCGCATTAGCATGCCCTTTGGTCGCCAATGACGCCTTAGCCATTCTTCAGGTTTTTTAAAGGGAGTACTGGTTAAGGCGAACTGACTTATTTAATAGCATTATGACTAGGTTATTAAAGGCTTAAAAAAATCAAGAAAAATAAATGAGTGTCAAGACTGGTTTTTAATTATTTTTTTGTTATGATGTGAGGTCTTGTTACTCGATTTTTAAAAAATCCCTTTGTGGATAATTCTTTTTACCCTACGTTAATCAAGCTCCAAAACTTCCTGCGATTATTTGAATAGCCCCTTGCTGTGCCTGGCACACACTAAAATGACGTCCTTTTTTTACTTATTAAAGTTATCCACAAATTCTGTGGATATGTCTGTGTATACTTAGTTAATTACCATGTATGGCGCGTAGTTAAAAGAATGCGTACAGACCTACTAAGGTGCGTACAAGGAGGGTGGTTTGGTTGTTATTTTTACAGGGCATTAGTGGGTAAGAGGAGGTGCCAGCCACATCCTTGCGGCCTTGCATCATCCATGATGCATTGAATAATTCCGTATACGACATCCATTGTCCTTCCTCTTAATTTAAGTATACCGAGTAGCATCAAAGAGTCATCATGAATAATGCTCTTGTTCGTGTAAGAAATCTCTCTAAATTAAAAAATATCTGTATAATAAATGAACGCTCAGGGCTTCTTTTATCGGGAGTCTGCAATTTTTTATTATACTTTTTTACTCGCTCATGCTGTTGTTACTTTGGGTGTTCCGTTCTTATCTTGAAACAGGGCGCTACAACCGTCTTGTGAGCGCACACAAAACCAGCTAATGACGCCAGCCGTGTTAGTCCGGCGGCGCAAATGGCCAATCGTACAGGCTGGGCATGGATGAGCTGGCGCTAATCCTAGAGCTGCTGTTTGAGCATGGTGTACAAACTTGGTCACAAACTCACTTTGTTTCTTTAAAAATTGCTCCATTGTAAATCGTCCATCGGCAATGCCATCCAAAAGCTGCTCAAATAATCCTGTTAAGCCAGGACTTTTTACTGAATTAGGCAGTGCTGTAATCAATTGTCTGCCCGCATCAGTGCTGATAATTTGTTTCCCTTTCTCTGCAATAAAGTGACGCTTCTTTAACGTTTCGATAATCCCAGCACGTGTCGCTTCAGTGCCAATCCCTGCGGTTTCTTTTAATCGTCTTTTAAGCTCGGGATCGTCTACTAAATTATGGATATTGGTCATTGCCTGTATGAGCGTTCCTTCCGTGAAGCGAGCAGGTGGTGTTGTTTTTTTAAACTCAACCTTAGTGGCCTTGCATTCAACAGGCTCACCCTTTTTGACTAAGGGCAAGGTTTGTTTTTCTGCCTTGTCCTTGGCTTCAGAAGCTGCTTCCTCATCCATCCCATACACTATTTTCCAACCAGGTGATAAGGGTACTTTACCGCTTGCGGTAAATGTCTCACCAGCAAGATTTAAAACAATATTAGTCTCGCAGTAGGTGTAGGCAGGGAAAAATTGCGCTAAGTACGCGCGCACGATTAAGTCAAATACTTGCTTTTGTTTACCCGAAAGACTGGCACAATGTCCTGTTGGAATAATGGCGTGATGCGCTGTAATTTTCTTATCGTTCCAGGCAGGTGATTTTAGCGATGTGTCGGCTTGCTTCACAAAGTCCCCATATTCAGCAGGTAGTGAGGCTAATATTTTGGTCGCATCTCCTAATTGGCTTTCTGGTAAATAGGTGCAGTCTGTTCGTGGATACGTTGCTACTTTTGATTCATAGAGCGATTGCGCAATATCGACCACTTCTTGAGCACCTAACCCAAGCTTTTTATTCGCCAGGGCTTGAAGTGTTGATAATGAAAAGGGTAGTGGTGCGGCTTGTTTCTTTTTTGACGCCACAAAGCTCACTACAGTACCTGTTTTTCCCGTGGTATTCGCCGCGATTTGTTCCGCTATTTTTTGGTCAATGACGCGCCCTGACTCGTCTACAGGCACATCCTCCGATGGTTTCCAGCGCGCAAGGAAATTGCCCTTAGCTGCCTTCACGGTCGCAACCACTGCATAAAAATCGCGAGGCTTAAAATTATCAATACTCAAATCACGATTAACCACGAGCGCAAGCGTTGGTGTTTGTACCCGACCGATAGACAGAACCCCTTGATAACCACCTCGCTGTCCAGCAAGAGTGTAGGCTCGTGTTAGATTCATCCCAACCAACCAATCACCACGTTGCCTAGCTTCAGCACTGGCTTTAAGGTTAGCATAATTCGTATTGTCTTTTAGATTAGCCAATGCTTTGCGTACGTTACTTTCATCTAATGCGGATAACCAAATTCGTTTCACTGGTTTGGAGTTGCCTAAATGGTCCAATAGTTCATCGACTAATAATTGACCTTCACGATCGGGATCGCCCGCATGAACGATGACATCACATTGTTCTAAGAGTAATTTGATTACATTAATTTGTGCTTTGGCAGACTCTCTTGGCACTAGGCGCCAATCCGTAGGCACAATGGGTAGCGTATTAAATGACCAGCGCTTATACGCTGCGTTATAATCATCAGGCTCAGCCATTTCTAATAAATGACCAAAGCACCAGCTTACGACATCATCGCCCGCTATAATATGCGTAGCACCCCTACCTTGAGCGCCTTGTGGCAGCCCTTTGACTGGGAGATACTGAGCAATGGCGCGACCCAGAGATGGTTTTTCGGCGATAAACAAACGCACGCAACGCTCCTTAAAAATGAGTATTGATGGTACCTTAAATCAAACTATTAAAGACATAAAATTCCGGTTCTTCGCGTGGATCTGATTTGTTAAAATTTCTAAAGCTAGATAATTCAAGAGGCCATAAACCATGACTGGTCTTTTCTAGTACTATTCCACGCAAAGACGCGTAGAACCCATCCCTATCGTAACTCAAAGTGTTAGGTCGGCCACTTTTTTTTCCCTGCATTTTAGGGTCCCATCACCATTTACGTAGGCATAAAGTGTTGCTGTGGTGATATTAAGTTTTTTAGCCACTTCATAAGCAATAGCTTTTGGATCTGCCATAGAAGCTGATGCCATGCGTAAAGTTGCTTCATCCATCTTGCGCGGACGTCCTCCAGTTCTACCTCGTGCACGTGCTGCTTTTAATCCGGCATTCGTGCGCTCAATAATCAGCTCCCTTTCATATTCTGCTAAAGTTGCAAATAATCCAAATACCAATCGCCCATCAGGGGTCGTTGTATCAATCTGTGCGCCGTGACCAGTGAGTACTTTAAACCCAATGTTACGCGTTCGAAGATCATCAACTATGGTTATAAGATGTTTTAGATCGCGACCTAATCTGTCCAGCTTCCAAACCACCAAAGTATTTCCTGGTTGCAAAGCCTTAAGGCAAGATTGCAATCCTGGTCTTACCTCTTTTTTTCCTGATACCATATCCTGATAAATTCTGTCTTCTGTTATTCCAGATGCAATTAATGCATCTCTTTGCAAATCCAGTGCTTGTGATCCATCATTTTTTGAAACGCGCATATACCCGATTAATATCATATTAACCTATTTCCTTTTGCTCGCTAAAAAAGTTAACGGCATGGTATCAAATTAGATTTTGATTTTCAAATGAGTTTCTAAGTGTTTTTTACTTTAAAAACAAGAGATTGTGAGCCATAACTCAATCGCTAAATAAACGGTCGTTTTCTAAGTGATTGGCTGATTAAAAAATAGTTACTAAAATTTATCAGTATGTAATTCAAGTGCTATACTCACTTTAGCCAGTAGTAAAAGATATTTGAACCGATAAGCTTTTTATGGAGAGCGTTCTGTTGTCAGCGTTGTGCTATATCACGTTAATCGTGGGAAGCCTGAACTGACACGTT
>CANJQE010000210.1 GCA_947476305.1 Legionellaceae bacterium | reverse complement strand
TCCAGCTGTCTTATTTGCTATGGCTTTAACTATTTTGGGAAAATTATCTTGTGGATGTAAATTGGGCGCAAGTAATCCTGATTCTAGAAGTGTTTTGATTTCATTTAAAGAAGAACTAATATTGCCCGTAGAGAATACTTGATTGCATGTCGACAGCACTTGATCAGCAATAACTTGCTGATTTTGAGGAGATAAGAACATTCTATTGAACATCCTTGGTGGAGGAACTCCTGTGTCATTAGTATACTTACGCATCAAAAAGCGAATTGCTCCAAATAATGAATGCATTTGTAATTTCAACAGGAACTGCATAGTGCTGCGACAAATCAGAAAAAGATTTAGCTGTACGGACTGCCTCTTCTGGAATTTCTATGTTACAAAATAATTGAATATTTCTATTCATAACTTCTTTCATTGCACTAATCATTATACCTTCATAAAAATCAACTGGTGTGGGCATGGTTAGAACTTCTTATTAACAATTAAATTAATTTGTTTATTTTATACGAAATAATTTATATTATCCAGTTTGATTGTTTTGTGAGCGCAACAGATAAAATAATCATTTCATTTCATTCCTTGTCATCGCTTATAAATTATTATTTAATAATAAAAAACTAATCACTTCTCCCACGCAGGAATTTAAATGACTTTAAAAATTCGGCCTATGTTCGATGCAGATATAGACGAGGTATATGCAATTGAAGGAACTGTCCATATAACGCCCTGGAGTAGAGAAATAATTCGTGACTGTGTGATGGTCGGCTATGATTGTCAGGTATTAGAGTTTTATGAGAAGAATAAAGAAAAGGCTAGGATCGTGGGTTATAGTATTTCTCGCCATCATGAACAGGGTTATCATATTCTAAATATATGTATTGCCAAAAACATGCAAGCTAAGGGTTGGGGAAAGCAGTTTTTGCGCAGCCTTTTGGATTCTTTAGAAAAGGATAATAATGTTGCTTATGTTGTTCTTGAAGTACGTATGAGTAACATTCCCGCATTACGATTATATGAAGGCATGGGATTCAAACATATCGAAATTAAGAAAGACTATTATAAAGACATAAACAGCAAAGAAGATGCCATTGTTTTAAAAAAGTATTTAAATAAGCCTTAAGTTTAACGTGAGTTTCGGGATAAGAATTTAAAGTAAGCTGGGGCTTGACCCAGCAACTGGAGTGCAGCGACCTCGAGATAGTTTAACGTCAAGAGTTTGCTGGGCTGCGCTATCGCTTAGCACCAGCCTACAGCACATGGTTTAGATGAGGTGAGGGTTACTCCTTATCCGAATTCACGTTAAATTTATTATTGCAACTCAATATTTCCTCAATAAATATAGCCTATGATATAAATTATCCTATAGAACTTAATAGGGAACAGAAAATGACAGAGCTGGATGTGGTACTAACGGATTATTTAGTTAGTACTCTTTCATTGGTTTTTGCTGTGCATTTTTTAAGAGGAACTAGAACTAGTTTATATCATTTACTTTGGATAGGATATTTTGCGTCAGTTGCTCTTGGTGCATTTTTGGGAGGGACAGTTCATGGCTTCCATCTTTATTTTGACATATCTCTAGCTTGGCTATTTACTCTGCTTAGTCTTGGAGTTGCGAGTTCTTGTGGGTGGGTTTTATTAGGTTATTATCTAAATACACAGCAAATAAAAAAATGGATCTATGCCTCCGCTTTAATCTTTATTCTTTATTCTTTATGCATTTATTGTCTGTATTCATCCTTTATTTTATGTGGTTATTGCCAATTATATGGCGATGCTTATTAGCTTATTTACCCTATCTACATTTCGCTTTTTTAAAACAAAAAATTCCAATTGGATGTACTTCGGTTTGGGATGGTTAATAACAATTCTTGCCGCGCTAGTACAATTCTTTAAATTAGCTACTGATCCAATTTATTTTAATCATAATTCAACTGCTCATTTAATTAGTTTTATTGCACTTACCTTTATTTTTATTGGTGCAAAAAATTTAGAGAAAAGCTGATTTGCTCAATGCACCAAAAATATTATCTATTACTCAGCTCTTTAACATTTTTTTCAATAGTTCGACAGATATCGGTTAAAGGGAGATGACTAAGACTGTATTCAGAAAAGGGATTTTGTAATTCAACTCCTATTTGATCCAAGGCAAAAAGAGCATAGGCTACTAGCCCTGTGATTACGGGATTGATCCATAGGGAAACTCCTACCAAAGCAAAGGGCAGCATTAATAGGAAGATTAAAATATAAAGCCTCGATTTTACTGCCATAACAAAGGGCATTGGCGTTTTTAATATGCGCTCACAGGCGCCATAAGCATCAATAAGTTGTGCTCTTTTATCTTCTGCCTGAATAAAGGCAAATTCATTAAGACTATTATTATTGCGCGCAATTTGGAGTTCGTTAGCAATAAGAGATGTAAGTATTACCGGCTTGTTTTCAGCACGAGCTAATTGCGAATAGCTCGATGCATCCAATAAAGGACTAAGCGTTTCAATATCATTGTTGAATCTTAAACTATTTTTAATTAAATAGGGAAGAGCAGCAATATAATTAGTGATTTTATGTTCCCAATCACGATGTTTAGGATTTGAATAATTAAGTATGATAATTGTTAAATTTCTACTTAGGTTAACGATAGAACCCCATAATTTTCTTGCTTCCCACCACCGGTCATATCCGGCATTGATTCGAAATACGAGCAGCAAGCCCATGATAAATCCGCCATATTCAAAAGGTCCTATAGGTAGGATAATTTCAGGGTAATAATAATTTAAACAGGAAACTAAAACAGAATAGATAACAACCATGATTACTTTGTGTAAAATTTTCGGTGTAATTGAGCCTTTTAAAGTTAAAGCACTTTTTAAAAAATCATGATTTTCACGTTGATTGACTAAATTATCCTTATTCTTCACAGAAGCCTCATTATAAATAGGACTTTTTTAATGGTTTATACTATATATTTTTATAAATCCTCAGTATTCTAGTCATTATGCTAGAATTAATATGAAGATAAAACTATTTTTAATCATATTCTTAAAGTAGAATAGAAAATAATATCTATATTTAAATAAATAGTTGAGGGAACTAATATGTCTGCTGCGTCCATTAGGAAAGTTTATAACATTTATGCATCTTTCTATGATTTTTTATTTGGAAGTATTTTTAATCCAGGGCGTCTCTCATGTGTGGACATAATCAATGAAATTGCACCCAAAAACTCTACTATTCTTGAGATTGGCATAGGGACGGGTTTGTCTTTGCCTTTATATAGAGAAGATATTCAAATTACTGGGATAGATATTTCCGATAAAATGCTGGAAAAGGCCAAAGAATTAGCAACTGAAAAAAATTTAAATGATAGAGTTCAGTTAAAGGTGATGGATGCTGCTGATTTAGAGTTCGAAGAAAATAGCTTTGATTTTATTGTCGCAATGTATGTTGCTTCAGTGGTACCTGATGTTAATTTATTTTTAGAAGAGCTCACACGAGTAGCAAAACCGAATGCGAAAATCATTTTTGTAAATCATTTTTCTTCAGAAAATCGCATGATCAATTTTTTTGAACACAAACTATCTTATTTAAATAAATTAATCGGCTTTAAATCTGATTTTTCTATAAACTCTCTACTAAGTTATAAAAAACTAAAGTTAATTAGTTCACATAAAACTAATTTATTTGGCTATTGGAAGTTATTGCATTGCCAAATTCAAAAAGATTAAGGTTTTAATTTGATGAGATAGGTTTGTTAGATTAGGGTTTATAGTCATCAAGCTAAGTAATTTTTTTGTAACATTCTCGTCTTTGCGAACAAGTGAAGCAATCCAGACAGCACGGATGAGGGCTCCCGTGCTCGCAAAGACGGAAAATTAGGCGGGACAAGATGAACCATATGCATTTTGTACGTAGAGGCTATTTAATAATGATTATTCAACTGTATATTTTCTGAAGTGACAATCCCTTAGTTTGACGGTACGCATTCAACATATGACCATAATCAATTATGCGAAAATTAATCTGTTTTCTATTTAGTACGCTTATACCCACTTCTTTTATTTGGGCAAATGATGCTTTATGTGAAAAAAATGCCGTTAATTTCGATTATGAGTTGGCTCAACCCTTTAATACTACCCAGTTAATTAAAGGTTGGGGCCCTCGGCGCAAGGTACTTTTACTCGCTCCTAATTTACAACAATGTATGAATAATTTAGATTGGCAAAGGCGGCGTGTTCTAGCTGCTGCTGATTATTGGATTAAGCAAAAAATAAATTATTGCCATCATTATCTTCCTAATTATGTAACTCCTAGTAATCAACGTCGCTCACAAATACATCATAGGGGCTATTGCTCTCTGGCGAAAGATATTAAACCTAATACAACCTATTATAAGCAACTTGCGCGTTGGAACTATTCTGGTCATGGTAATGAAACAATAGATAATTGGCTTAATCATTCGATGTGGCAGGGAATGGATTGTAGTAACTACACTACTTTTCTTTATAATTTTGCTTTCGGTCAGTCGTTTAGCTCTAAAGTGGAATGGCAAGCCGGTCAAAGAAGAGGTGGCTCGCAAAGCAATTTATCGCCTAATCAACAACAGACTAATAATATCTTAGATAACCCTCAAGCTGCAGGCCAATTAGTTTGTGCAGATAATACACTTGAAATAGGG
>CANJQE010000209.1 GCA_947476305.1 Legionellaceae bacterium | reverse complement strand
CCCCCTTCGGGCCTCAAAATCTACGCTCCCCAATGACTGACGCCTTTTCGTATGGCCTTATATTTTCCCTGCGGAAAAACATCCGGCCCTAAGGCTACCAGGGACTACTCGCCCGCGCCTTCGGCTCTCCATGGCTCGCAGCGAATGAGCGCATCTCCTTTCCCCCTACTTTATTTAATTTTTAAGTTTAGCTCTTTTTCCCTCTAAGAAAATAGGTTCTGTAGCTATTTCAGATTTCTACTTTACTTATTGAGCGTCCCTACTATGCTTAAACAGTGCCCAAAAAATCATTTATGTGTGCTCAACTTAACCTTAAATCAAATTAAGGAACAATCAATGCACCATAGTTTGCCTTTGATATCAACCATTGCCACAGCATTGGGTTTAGCTCTACTGATGGGCTTTCTAGCGACTAAATTAAAACTACCAACTATTGTTGGTTATTTACTTGCTGGAATCCTAATAGGTCCTTTTACGCCTGGATTTGTTGCTAATGCAGAACTGGCCGGTGAATTAGCCGAAATCGGTATTATGTTGCTGATGTTTGGCGTAGGTCTCCATTTCTCTTTTGAACAACTTTTAGAAACGCGCAAAATTGCCCTCCCCGGCGCTCTAATTCAAATTTTTGTTGCTACCGTTATGGGAGCGAGTCTTGCGTTCTTTTGGGGATGGAGTTGGGGCGAGGCCTTAGTATTTGGCCTGGCTTTATCCGTTGCCAGCACTGTAGTATTAATTAGAGCTTTGGAAGCAGTAGGTATATTGGGTTCTGTAAATGGTCAAATAGCGGTTGGTTGGTTAATTGTGGAAGATCTTGCTATGGTGCTAGCCTTGGTATTCCTTCCCCTATTTGCTGAATCGCTTGGCGATAATGGCCTAGTGACCTTGCACAAAAATTTTTGGTTAGTCTTAGGAGTTACCTTATTAGAAATAAGCTCATTTATTTTAGTGATGCTCTTTTTTGGGCGTTGGATGGTACCCAAACTGCTATGGCATATTGCTCGTACCGGATCTCATGAGTTATTTACCTTAGCCATTATTGCCGCGGCAGTAGGCATTGCTTTTGCTGCTTCTAAATTCTTTGGTATCTCTTTTGCTTTGGGTGCTTTTTTTGCCGGGATGACCATGCGAGAATCCAAATTCAGCTTGCGGGCTGCTGAAGAATCATTACCTTTTAGGGATGCTTTTGCGGTATTATTTTTCGTATCGGTAGGTATGTTGTTTAACCCGTCTATCTTTATTCATCACCCATTACAAGTATTAGCAGTGGTTGCTATTATTGTTATTGGAAAATCCCTTGCAGCCGCTTTAGTAGTACTTGCTCTTCGTTATCCACTGAATACTGCCTTAATTGTCTCTGCAAGTTTAGCTCAAATAGGTGAATTTTCATTTATTTTAGGCGGTCTAAGTGTACAAATGAAATTATTGCCCAAAGAAGGATTGGAACTTATTGTTGCGGGCTCATTAATATCCATTGCAATTAATCCCTTTTTATTTAAAGCGATTAAACCACTAGAACAATGGCTCAGCTCTAGATACGCATGGATGAAAACAAAAGAAGAGTTGGATGATCCCTTAGTCCAATTACCTCTATCAACTGATGAAAAATTTCTTTCAGGACAAGTCGTTTTAATAGGTTATGGTAGAGTGGGAAAACGTATTGCCCGTATCCTGGATCGCCAAGGCCTTCCATATGTCATTGTCGATCAAAATAGAAAATTGATTGAACAACTACGGAAAAAAAATAAAACCGCTGTTTGTGGTGATGCAGTAAAACCTAAGGTGCTAATCCAAGCTCATATAGCACATGCTGGGATGTTCGTTATAGCCACGGCAAATACTTTTAACATAAGATAAATGATTCATATCGCCCAAAAACTTAATCCTAAATTAGAAGTGGCAATTCGAACCTACGATGAGGAAGAAGCCTTGTTGCTAAAACAAGAAATCGTAGGAAAATTCTTCTTTAATGAACGAGAACTTGCTCATGGAATGAGTCGTCATATCTTACATCGTTTCGGTATGACTTATCCTAATAAACATTAATTAGGATTAAGAAAATAATGTAGATGAATAAAGCCCACCTTATCTATTGATTTACTTAGAACGTATAAATGATCAAATTCTGACTCAGGAATATCCGCTAAGGAAGGTCCTCCCAAACTATAAACAAGTTCAGCCAAAGTATTACTATGGCCTACGATAACAATTTTTTGCGGTTCAAGCTGTTTGAAATCCTCTTTCAAAAAATTAAGTAATTCTTCATTTGAATCATAAAGAGTTATAGGAAGAGCTTTGTCCTTTGCTAAAGGCGTAACCGTTAACTGCGTTCTACGATAATCGGTAGAATAGATTTTATTGACCGTTTCATCTTTCCACATTTTAGCTAAATATTCCGCACGCATTGTTCCTGCGGGGCTGAGATCATCAGAAACAGTGCGCTCCGCATGTCGAATAAGCACTACAGTATGTATTGGTTCTGGGGGAGTAGATGCAAAAGCCAGTGTTTGAGTCATGAATAGTGTCAACCAAAATAGTAACTTGTATCGTGTTTTCATCATATTACTCCTACTTAAGATCTGAATAATAAGTACTTCTCATTCGCTCACAGTAAGAAGTTAAATTTTCCTTGGTTTGTAGCAGTTCTTGCAAAGGATTTTCAATTGGCGTCATTAAAACATTAGCGATAAAAGCAAAAGCGCTTGCATCAATACTGCTTGGCTTATCTCCTAAGAAATACATATTAGAACCTAATAGCTCAGCCAGCGCCTCTATTGTTTTTTGTCCTAAATGAATAATCTCATCCCTAGTATGTCGTCCCATTCCTTGTGTATAAAGAGCCTCTAACATTTTTTTGCGTATTAGATAGGGAACCAATAACCTCGGTAAAGAAGGAAGTTTTGCAAAAAAATCCTCTTTTACTCGCGTCCACCCTTCTACATCCTGCCAACGCCAATAAACAATGATCCAATACATTCGCTCACTTAAGGTCGCGTCAATTAAATGAGCCAAAGCCTTCTGTTCCGTAGTTAATTCTTCATCTAAGGAATTACCGAAGCGTTTTTTTAACTCATCAATGATTAATTCACTGTCGGCATAAAGACTGTCTTCAATCTGAATATAGGGTAACTTACCTTTAGGGGCTTGTCGGGGATTATTAATGTATTTTACTTTATAGGCCAATTTCGTCATGCGTAAATAAGTTTCAAGTTTCATACAATAAGGACTTGCATTGGGCAAACCCCAAATACGATGGAATTGATATAAAGTAATCATAAAAATCACCACTTATTAATAATGAAATCAGTGTATCCTATTCTTTAATCGATCTAAATATAAATAATTAGGGACAAGATGAGATTAAAACCATGGATTATGGCAGCATTTTTTGCTGTAGGAGCTATTTATTCACTTACAATCAACAGCGTAAAATATTTGCCCATCCCATTTGCATATCACTACATTCTGGGCCAATGAACAATTTAATCCCAAAGAAGTCTCCTGGGATATTATCGATAGCAATCCCAATATCATTCTAATTAATCCTTTATTGACTTCACCTAAAATTATCGAGCGGAAAGTAACTTAATGCCAGTGGAACTTAAGGTAAAGCAAAATGCCAATCCATTTCTTTGGATAAACCTTCCAGCATCATTTCACCGCGAATACTGTTTCCTTTAGCATTTATTCTTGGACTTAACACGACAATACCAGCCTTGCCCGGAACGACAGCCATAGTATAACCTGATACACCACTTTTAGCGGGCATACCGGTTTTAACCATATGAGTACCTGTTTCATCATATAAGCCACAAGTAGCCATAATAGCTAAAGTAGTTTTACAGGTTTCACGAGAAATAATTCGTGCTCCACTATCAGGATCAACACCGCCATTCGCCAAGAGAGTTGGGAGATACAACATTTGTTCTAAGGTGGCCTCATAAGAGCATAGAGCGAAATACAAATCTAGAGTTTCAGTAATATCTGTTCCCAAGTTTTTTCTACTTTTTAACAGATAAGCCAAGGATCTGTTGCGATCCCCAGTTCGTTTTTCAGAAGCAAAAACTAAAGAATTAATGCTAAGACGTTGATTAAATAATTTTTGTACCCACAGTTCTAACCAACCAAACTGTTGCTCCCCTGTTCCAGGGATATGAGAGCATAAAGTAATAGCACCTGCATTAAGCATAGGATTAGAAGGTTTTGGACCAAATTGTGCTAACCGGGTAATAGACGCAAAATCATCGCCTGAAGGCTCAACCTTAACCCATTCAAACAATTGCGCCTCACCAAACTCTTCAAGTAAACCAATTAAAGGAATCATTTTTCCTGTACTTTGCAAGGTTACAGGTGGAAGTACAGCATTGCTGTAAGAAAGGCTCTCTTCTCCCAGAGCGTTTACCGCAATTGCAGTCAGTTCGGGATTTATATTAGCTAGCTCGGGAATATAATCTGCTGTTTTTCCTTCATGATTGAATTCAGCAGCATGAACTAATTTTTCCAATAAGATAGTTGTAAGCAATTTTGACATAAGGTGGTTAGATTAAAATAGGTTCTATTATTCTAAATTTAGCCTACATTTCGCACCAATGTAGGATATTTTTGTAATTAGAGTAATTAATTTCGACCCGTTCCAGCTCTGCTGGCAAGCCGTAGATATCTAAAGCATGTTTACCGAAGTACACAATAATCCGTTGATGCACTTTTT
>CANJQE010000208.1 GCA_947476305.1 Legionellaceae bacterium | reverse complement strand
TTTACCACCTTACTCTCCTGACTTAAATCCTATTGAAAAGGTATGGGCTAATTTTAAGAGAAATCTCAGAAAAGTCATAAAAAAATGTGGTAGTTTTCGTGACGCAATTACTCAGGCCATGAGGAAAACTTTTCCGGACTAGCTATAATAATAAGTAACACCTTTTTTGAGAGATTACCCATGCCTACCCCAGCTGAACGTGCCCAAGCGCAAGCACTTTATCTCCAAGAACTGAATGCTCAAGCCAAAATAATTTATGACCGAGATAAAGCGAAACTGCCTATTGACCCTCAAGGAAGAGTCTTACTTGAGGTCAAACTCGATCCTAATGCTTGGGAAAACATATACCGTGCTCAGAATAAGATTAAAGCACCATTACCTTTACCTGCTGACTATAATGTAGAAACCTTTAAACAAGATTTTGCCAAACTCTTAGGACATCCCGTAACAGCAACAACGTCTATCAGTTATGACATACAGACTGGTAATCAAGAAGCATTAGATCCTCTCTTTAAATCAAAACTTGAAGCGAATTTAGAAACAATACTGAGAGGAAAGAAAAAACCAGAAGATCTGTCTGAAGCAGCTAAGACAAAAATAGACGACACTAAAGATAAAATAATTGAACAATATCAAAATCTTGCTAAAGGTCGAATAATTAGTTTACAGCAAGAAACTCATTTTCATGCTCATTTAATAGGTCGAATGGTAAAAACCGCTGTAGATACAGAAGGTAGAGACGCTCCTTTTGGCGATAAAGATGCACTATTTCAGAAGGGCTTAGATAATGCTCTATTACAATTGAATGAAAAAATTCAAAGCTTACAAGCCAAAGCTCTAGTAACAGCCTATAAAAAAAATGACAAGCAACCCTTCAATGCAGAACAATTTAAAAAGGATTTAAATGCAGAGCTTGATGCAGCCAGGAAAAAAATTCTACCAGAGATTGCAAAAACAGTTAGAGTTGAATTGATTAAAGCAACAGGAATTCAATTTGATGAACGCATCACCAAGCATTTAACAAAAGAGTTGGCTAAAGCAACGAGTGCTAGCATGAATGATACGGTTCATATCAGCAAAGGTACCGGTGCCATTAGCTATATAGGCGCTAGTAAAAAAACATCCCATCATCAACAATTAGGCGCTGATTATGTAGCTGATCAGACGATGTATTCTCATCATTTAAAAGAAGATGGGATAGTACAAGCACTAGCTCATCGTCAACAAGTTCGGGTGCCTGCCTTAGCGGTTAAAACCTTACATAAGCTCACTGAGAAGTTACTTGATAACGATGAGAAAGAGCTTAAAAAAGCCCAGAAAAAAGGTCTTGAAGTACCACTGCTTCAAGAGGATTTAGACACTCGAATCGAGAAAGTAGCTAAAGATAAATTTCTATCTGAGCCCGAAATTGCGCAAATCAAAGAAGAATATGAACTGATGAAGGCGGAGCTTGCGAAGGGTTTAAGTCGAGAAGATGCTTTCAATGCGCTAATAGTCGCAGATACTGCCGAAAAAATTGGACATTTGCAAAGTAAATATCAACTTGGGGATATAGATCGAGGACCTATACCAAAAGCCTTTGTATATAATTTATATACAAGTATCAACAGGACTACAGACCTCCAATCCAAATTGCGACATCCTGGCGAATGGTATGATGAAAGAAACAATAAACAAACACAAAGTGCAGACCACATACTCCAAGCAGCCCATGAGTATAATCGGAAAAATCCTGTCGCCCCCCTCTGTTTAGTACAGAATATACCAGTAAACGGATGGGGACATAATATTACTATCAGTGAAGACAATCCCCAAGTAGTTAATGAAGCCGCGCTAATGGCTCAGCTAGCTGCCTTACATACTGTTTACGATGTTCTTTCCGATACAGCAGAGCCACCTGCTCTTTCCGATAAAGGAAAGGTGCAAGCAATATTTGCTGATTATAAAGAGTTTCTAAAAACACCTGGACACTCTTTTTATGAGTATATTAAAGAGAAAAATACTAATACACTTACCCTATTAGAAGAGATAAAAGCCAATCCAACGCTAGCAGCAAAACCCGTCCCTCTTGCAGTTGATGTCGATGAACCTCTGGTTGTAGTTGAGGAATCTGAAAGACGTGCAAACGCTTTAGAAGAGCATCGTGCAAAATTTGTTGATGATGCAAAATATGCTATGGCTTCTTTGCTTAAAACTCAGGCTTTTAGTAACCTAGACAATGGCTTTACTTATCAAGCACTCTCCGTTTTTGTAGAAAATGCTTCTATTGGTGGTTGTAAAAGTGCTAATGAACGAGCACAAGCTGTTAATGGTCGAGCCGCTATTCTTGATTTTGTGAGTCTTGATAGAGAAACACGTAGTGAATTACTTAATAAATACCTCTCACTGGAAGAAAGCCAAAAGCTCAAAATATCTGCTAACGCCTTAGAAACTGCAATTAAGAGTGGTAATCTGCCCAAGATTACAGAGCACATGAATAATCTCTATGGCTCTTTAAATTTAGAAGGTTTTCAAGCGCTGATTAGTTTTATTGATCAAGGAGGTCATGCTAAATTATCCTCTAAGAAAGCAATTGATCTCAATACAAATGCTGCGGAACCCGTCCATACAGATGTAAAAAATGCGTCTAAATGGCAGTGTCATAAAGGGCTGACTGACAATGTCCTAGCAGAGTTTTGTGGCGTTAAAAAATTTAGCTGGTTAAAAGAAATGAGGGGTGCTTTAAAACCTGTTGCTGCAGCAGTTGGCGCTACGAGTATTGGCCTAGGTATAGCAGCTGCGGTGGGCGTAACAGCAGGATTTCCTCCGGCGGGATTGATTATATTAGCCGCTGCTGGGGTTGCTTTACTCGCTTATACTTTAATCAAAGTACTACCCAAATGGTGGGCATCCAGAGAAGCCGCTACTGAAGATCGTTTTGCTGCTATTCAAGCGGAAAATAAAGACCTAATTAAAGCAGCTAATCCGCAACTTGCACAAGCAGAAGAACAAGAACAAGTTGTTGACCTAGATGAACAAAGAGGGATGAGAGCTGCACTTATACAAGGCAGAAAAGCTCTGACCCCAGCTCCAGATGTAGATCACCATTTAGAACAGCATGATGGTGTAGAACGTAATGATGGATTATCCATGGTATAAGTCCTTTTTATATATCGATT
The DNA here is from genome assembly GCA_947476305.1 of Legionellaceae bacterium. GTDB lineage: Bacteria > Pseudomonadota > Gammaproteobacteria > Legionellales > Legionellaceae > Legionella. The sequence goes on along the minus strand of CANJQE010000208.1, from coordinate 1,617 downwards.
TTAGTAGAACAAGCTAAGAATTTTTCTTTAGCTTGTTCATACTATGGCCCCATTATTGTCGCTCTATTTATTCTTATTAAACTTTGTCTCCAGATATTCTTTATTGCGCAATCCTTCCAATAACTTAATTTCCTAGCTCGCTCACTGTTGCCAAATTTTACACCATAGAGTATCATTAACGTCCTTTTAGCATCAATATTTCAGGAGAATGATTAATGCAAGTCCATAAGTTGCTGATATTAGCTTTAGCAGTCAGTACCCCTATTTACGCTCAAGATATTAAAGTAGTAGGAACCTTAGACCATAGCTTTAAAACAGTACCTCACAACCACTTATTAAACGCTTCTCCTTCACGCTCTATCAAACTTCTTAAAGTAGAACTAAGTAAGCCTGCTGAAAAAGCAATTACGAAAAGAACGGCCTTAGTTACTAGTAAAAAAATACACCTAAGCCCTAGCCCTCAATTTCCTAGTAAAGTGGATTTAGGAATGAATGATGTACCCGTTTTAGATCAAGGTAGTTATGGTACTTGCGTTACTTTTGCTAACAGCGCAGCGATTAATGCCGCTTTAGGGCAAGGAGACTATGTTAGTCAATTATGCCAATTACAATTAGGTAATTATTTAGCAGCCAATGGCTATAACGACAGTGGTTGGGATGGTTCTTTAGGTCGTTATGTTTTAAGCCAAATGGAATCTTATGGTGTGGTGAGTAAAAACCAACAAAAAACAGTGGGCTGTGGTGGTTTGACGCAATATCCTACTCCTGGCCAACCTATTCCTTCTTCTTACATGAGTCCAGAAGACTATCATCAAATCAGTGAATCAATTAATGACAAAGTGTCCTGGTCTCCTATTTTAGATATTTTCACTGCTATGGATAGAGTGGATACAAACAAGACCTTAACGGACATTAAACAAGCAATCAATGAAAAGGATCGCGTTACTTTTGGCGTTCTTTTATTAGATTTTGATTTAGGAATGATGGGTGCTGTTGGCACACATAATGGTAATTTTGATACTTGGGTTTTAACGCCAGAAATTGCTCGTGATATTTATTTACGTCCAATGTTTGGTGGTCATGAAATGGTCATTACTGGCTATGATGATGAGGCCGTTGCTACTGATGACCAAGGTCGTCAACATAAAGGTTTATTCACTTTACGTAACTCTTGGGGCGATAAACTAGGAGATAAAGGGAACTTCTACATGTCTTATGATTACTTCAAAGTATTAGTAATAGAAGCGCAACGTATTCGCACTATGCCAGCTGATGGCGGTGTGGATTCAATTACTGCCTAATCGATAAACCCGGGTAAACCCCGGGTTTATTCAAGACATACGCCCCATATAGCCCTCAAACTAAGGATTTCTTTTAACAAAAGATTGGAGTTGCTCGTAATTCCGTAGGCAGGACTTAGGAAAAACCCCAAGGTCGAGGCAAAAGTAGTTTTTAATGAGGGAGTTAGATTGTATCCGTTCGGTGAAGTACGGGTTGAATTAGGAAAAGCGATTAAATTATTTTAAGGTTAAACGGAAGAAGATTCGTATAGTCTTCTGCAGCTTTGCAAAAGCGGATTTTTTCGAAGAGGAGTTTGAGGTAATCAAAAGGATTAAG
>CANJQE010000207.1 GCA_947476305.1 Legionellaceae bacterium | reverse complement strand
GATTTTGATCCCCCTTCGGGCCTCAAAATCTACGCTCCCCAATGACTGACGCCTTTTCGTATGGCCTTATATTTTCCCTGCGGAAAAACATCCGGCCCTAAGGCTACCAGGGACTACTCGCCCGCGCCTTCGGCTCTCCATGGCTCGCAACAAGAAAAAGGAAGATAAACAAATGCAAGGCCAGCTTGGCTATTAGCGTAACGGTTGGCACCTTACTTTTGTAAGTAATTCCTGCGGCAATAATCGCTATTATTAAACAAATCAAGCTCCATAATAACATTATCTATCCTTAGAATAATAAACTATTGTTCCACTTATTTATTATTGCTTTACGCCACTCCCTAATTCAGCAAAAATTCTCTTAACGTTTAAATCCTAAATAAGCAAGTAATAGACCAAGAATAAAATCTAAACTAGCAGCTCCGTAAGCAAGCGATTGATTGCTTACAAATAGAGCAGTCATGTGATCAACAAATTCTGGAAATAAGATAAGGCTCAAAGCTTTTAATAAAACTAGCCAAGCGCTAATAGTGATAATAACTCGCCAATTCCATTGCCATATATTATGACTTACGATCATTAGAAGTCCCAATATAAGCGTAAAAAATCCGGTTACAAACATTAATGATGGATTAGTTACTAAGCTATGAACATGATTAAAGAATGAAGGCATATTAGCTAACATCGCAGCACTAATTATAATCAAATATAATCCAATAACTTTGCTTAAGAATTTAGATATATCCATGTTAATAACTCCATCCTATTTAAACTAAACTCTATGGTGCTCGCGAGTTAGCTTTTTTAATTATCCAATGCTTATCGTTTTGATTCTCTTAGTATACATAAGTAATTATAGCAGTTCACATTTGATTATTTTTGTATTGACCCAAGTTTCCTATGAAAACAAGACATAGAGATTTTCTCTCGATTTATAAACGGGGTCTATCGCTAAAGGTCTCATCAATGCGAGGATTTTTTGATAGTTTGTTTTTACTGCTTCCCTCATTATCTTAAAATCAATTGTAAGATAATGAGGGAAGCAGTGGTGTATTAACATCAGAGTATTTATAATCACGAAAAATAAAAAAGAGAAATTTAATGATAGAGTTAAGGAAATATTGCCAAAATCATTGTCATCCGGAATGGCAACCATTATTAATGAATGCTTTGGAATCCATGGATGAAGATTATTTAAAAAATTTATTACTGGATGAACATTGGTTTCCTGGGTTTAATGCTTTATTTGCTGCATTCAGTTTACCTCTTAGCAAACTTCAGTACTTATTATTAGGAGAATCTCCTTATCCGCGAAAACAATCGGCCAATGGCTATGCTTTTTGGGATGATGCTGTGGGCAGTTTATGGAGTGAACAGGGCTTAAGTAAACCCGTGAATCGAGCTACTTCATTACGCAATATAATGAAAATGTTGCTTAAAGCCCGCGGCTCCTTAACCGTAGAGACGTCCCAAGAGGCTATTGCACAAATTGATAAAGAGCCTTTAGTTAAAACAGCGCAACAATTATTTGAAGGCATGATGAATAAAGGTTTTCTATTGCTTAATGCGTCCTTAGTATATAGTGAAGGTCAGGTGCCTTATCATGCCCGTCATTGGCGACCATTTATGCAAAATTTATTAGAGCAATTGGCTTTAATAAAACCTACAGTGGAATTAATTTTATTAGGTAAAATAGCGGGGGTTATACCGCCTAATATACTTCCAATAGGTCTACTAGCAGAACACCCTTATAATATTAGTTTTATTAATAATGCTAAGGTACTTCAATTTTTTAAACCATTGGATTTATTGTCTCATGATTAATAGTAAGTCAACAATTGATAGCCAAGAAGTAGATAAATTTGATCAGCATGCTAAGTATTGGTGGGATACTCAAGGCCCACTTAAGACTTTACATGATATTAATAATACTCGTCTTGATTTTATTACACAGCATCGATCAATTGATAATGCCTCGATATTAGATGTAGGTTGTGGTGGTGGGGTATTATCTGAAGGAATGGCAAAACTAGGGGCGAAGGTTATCGGAATAGATGCATCCACCCAAGCAATTCAGATTGCCCACGAGCACGCAACAAAAAATGGTTTAAACATCCAATATAGCTGTCTTCCCATCGAAGATTATGAACATGAAGGTTTTGATATAATCACTTGTATGGAAATGTTAGAGCATGTACAAAATCCCGAGATAGTGCTAGCTCATTGCAAACGTTTATTAAAACCTGGAGGCCTTTTGTTTTTATCTACTATTAGTAGAACAATAAAAGCCTATGCGAGCGCTATTGTGGCTGCAGAATATATTCTTAAAATTTTACCGAAGCAAACGCATGAATACAGTAAGTTTATAAAACCCAGTGAGCTTGCTTATATGGCGCGAGCTCAAGATTTAGAGCTTATTGATTTAAAAGGATTAAATTATAACCCAATTACTAGAACTGCTTCCCTAACGGATGATGTTTCTGTAAATTATTTATTAGTTCTAAAGTAAAAACGAGGCACTATGAGCCTAATACGAGCTGTAACTGTCATTAAGTTAATATTTTTCCAACTTAACTACATTTCGCGAGGTAAGTGTAAAGCTAAGGACTTAATTTAATGGCCGTCATCTTAGGCGTCGCTGCTGTAGAAAGCAGCGTTTATCCTCCTTTTGGTAAACAGACTTTTTATTTTGAAGAAATGATTGATGCCACTTCAAATGGTTCTATAGAAATCCTGTTCTTTTCTCCTTTAAATTGGCAAAAGACTACTAACTTATGTAAAGGCTACCGATACAAAAATAATCAATGGTCTTCTGTTGTTTTTGAGTTGCCGCACCTTATTTATGATCGTACTTTTGGCGGTTTTCCGATTCTTCATGAATTTCAAGCTTATTTGCATGAGCAAAAATACAGTGTTTTGAACCCACTTCCTCTTGCCGCATTTTTAGCCAATAAAATAAAGTTTCATCATTTTCTTTTAGAACATCATCTTCCTACTTTAAATGCACTTTCTTTAGATGCTCTTACTGAGCAATTTTTTCAAGAAGAGCAGGCTAGTTATTTTTTAAAACCTATTTTTGGGAAGGGAGGGGAAGGTATTGGGCTCTTAGAGAAAAGCAAAGATCATTTTATTTTAAAAAAAGATGCTAAGCATTCTATTGTTTTTAAAAATTATGAGCTTTTATTTAACTATCTTAAAAAACATCTACTTCACAAAAATTATTTAATCCAGCCACAGGCAAAACTAAGTTACTTCAATGACAGGCCTTTTGATATTAGAGTCCTGGTGCAAAATAATAGTGTTAACAATTATTTAATTACTGGTTATGGGGTGCGCGTAGGCAAAGAAAAATCTTTTGTATCCAATTTAAATACGGGAGGTACTGTATATCCTATTGAAGCCTTAGATGAGCATTACAGTAAATATCATAATAAAAAGCTTAGTGAGGAAATGAATACTCTATTGCGACTATGTAGGCAATGTTGTGAGGCTTTGCACAATAAGTATGGTAACTTTTTAGAAATTGGCTTTGATATTTTACTTACTCTAGATAAAGGCCCCATTATATTAGAAGCAAACTCTAAACCCTCTCGCTGGCTATTTAATGTGCTGGCCGAATATTACCAAGAAGAGGAACCTGCCTATTTTTTTCAACAGCTAAGAAAAAAAGCAGTGAGCGCTCCAATAGTTTTTACTTTAAATAATTATTTTATCTAATTATTTGCTTTCACTTTTCTTTTTGGCATAACGCTCTTGATAACGTTGATAAGCATATTTAGCTTGATCCTCTGTTACTATATCGACTTCATTGCCATAAATATCCACTCGTGCTGCCTCAGCCTTTTGACAGTTTAAATAGGCAGGAGAGGCACTGTAATAACTTAATGCTTCTCTAAGCGATTTTTTACTAAAAGGAGGTGTATCTAAACGCTCGTAAAAATCAATAATGTCATCAAATATACCTATTTTAAGTGGCTTTACTTGATTGCTTTTTTTAAAAAAAGCATGGGGGAAATGTTCAATAAGCCAATCAATAATTTCCAGCTTATCTTTTTTTACAACGCTAGTTTGGTTCATAGTTCTGCTCTAATGCAATAATCTTGAATAAATTACCATAACAGGTCGCATAATCAAGGAAATTAATTGAATAATAAAGAATTAAGGGGAAAAAACTATAAAAAAACGATATTGATAGAATAAATAAACTTATGTTTCTCTTTTTTTCTTGATTTTTTGTAAGAGATTTCTCAATCCCTTTGTGGACAATGACGTTTTTCTAATCAGTCAATTCGTATTTTTTTAATAAGCGATTGAATTCAAACAATTATTTTTTATATTAAAAGAAAAAAAAGTTAAAAGATAGAACAAAAAACGGTTTTAGTGTGCTTGCACTTAGCACATTGAATTGCTAAAGTTTATACATGGCTTATACGGATATATGCCACACAAATGGAATTGTAATCAGATGGAACTGATTTGTCAGGATGACAATAAGAACTGGAAGTTCTTATACGGATGACTGCGAAAAGCCAGGTAATACCTGGCTTTCTTATTTGGATAAATTATTTTATCTGCCAAAATTGGACCAACCTGTCACATTTAAATTTAGATTTTCAAGCAAGCTATTTACACTTAATGGGGGAGGATTAGCGGCCTCTTTGCTTAACTGATTAAAAAAACGAGCAGCGTGTCGCCTGTTTTTGAGAAACCTGCCGGGACATCCAAGTCCCCGGCAGGGACAAAAACAGGCGACAAGTATGCCTCCGGCGGCCCTGGCCGTCCTGGTCCCCCTTGATTTTGATCCCCCTTCGGGCCTCAAAATCTACG
>CANJQE010000206.1 GCA_947476305.1 Legionellaceae bacterium | reverse complement strand
CTTGAATAGTATAGAAATCTCTGTTTTATTTAACCTCCCTTCTTTATACGTCGCAATTACGCGATCCCTCAAGTCCAAACTATATGCTTTCATAAATAAAACGTTAAAAAGCAATTATCATACAGGTAAATATACCGGTTTAGCTATACGTGTTGATAAGCTTACTGGTGGGGTTGCAACTTCATGTAAAATTCCATCTTGTCTATAGCGAATACGATAGTCTTTCTCATAGGGTTCAAAATGAATATCTGAGGCTCCCTTTTTTATAGCCTCTAATAAAATCTTATTAACAAATTTTACAATAGGAGCATCATCAGTAACAGAGCTATGGGTCTCATTTTCTTGCTCTTCCTCATTACTAATTTCGAATCCTTCTAGATCAGAGCTATCATCAACGTAGTCAGACAAGCCTTGGCTTTCTCTGGCTGTCAGTAGCTTGTCTATTAATAAAATTAATTTATCTGTCTCAACCACTAGAGCATGAGTATTAAGACCGGTGTGGAATTGAATTTCTTTTAGAGAGGCTTGTTTACTTGGATCATCTGTAGCTAGATATAAATTGTTACCATGACTAAATAAGGGCACCATGCAATGACGACGAATTAATTTTTCATTGACTAAATTTGCGGGAAGTGAATCGATCTCTATAGCGTCAAGATCCATCATAGGCACACCAAAATTCTGCGCAGCAGTAAGCGCTATTTGCTCAGCCGACAAAATTTTATTTTTTACCAGGTATTGAACCAACGAAATTTTTTCTGCTGCGGCAAGTTTATATAATTCTATTGCCTTGTCTTTATCTAAAAGCTTTTCAAGAACAAGCAGCTGTCCAATTCCCTGTAGTTTGTGCTCATCTGTTGCAGATATCATATAATTTTTTATTCAAAAAGGTTTGTTTTTAAACTTATAGTTTATGTATAGCATAATTTTAGTACTTTGCTTTAAAAAAATAGTAAAAATCCATATTTGTTAATCATTTACCTAAATAAATTTCCAATATAAAAAATAGCTATATTTTTGAGTATTGAATTATCATAATTAGAGTAAAATAAGTTAGATAAAAAAATAAAGTTTATATTTTTCAGCTAATTATGAGACAAACCAATGAAACTCTCAATACTTTTAAAATTAATTCGTTTCTGGCCACCTTTTTTAGGCGCAGGGATAAAAGTAAAGTCTTTTAACAAGGACTACACGGAACTTACTGTGCAAATGAAAATTAGGTTTTGGAATAAAAATTATGTAGGTACACATTTTGGGGGTAGTTTATATTCCATGACAGATCCTTTTTATATGCTTTTGTTATTGCATTCTTTAGGGCGAGAATACATTGTTTGGGATAAATCAGCTTCTATTCGTTATAAAAAACCAGCGAGAAGTACTGTATATGCTCAGTTTAAATTAATCCCAGAACAAATTGAACAAATTAAAAAAGAATTAAATGATGCTTCAAAAATAGAATCAGAATTTGTAATTGAAATAAAAGATGAAACAGGTGATGTAGTAGCAGAAGTGAAAAAAATTCTTCATATTAATAAAAAACTAAAATAATCAGCAGAAAACAATATCAAAACATTGTAAGTCCCTAATAGGACGTACAATGTTTTAAGGGCTTTACTAATTCAAATTACTAAAAAATCATTGGAGCTTACTTAACAATGCGGCTATTTTTTAATAATTTTTTCTTTTATTTTTAATGGAGGTTCTTTATGTAACTGAGTTTTTAATTCAATTTGATGGCTTAATAAACACACTTTTAAGTTGAAAAAACCATGTCTATTTCGTTCAATTCCTTTTTGATTTTTTTTACGGGCTTTACGAAGAAGCCATTTTTTTCTTAATGCTTTATATTTTTTAATACGGAGAGATCTTGAGGTTAGTAATTTGTACTTTTTTGACAAACGATAAAGGTAAGCTGCTACGAGGCTAGAAGTAATTGCTTTTTCCTTAGAGGGTAAAAAAGTTTTACTTTGGTTTTCTTTTGATGAGTTAATTCTAATGTGAGTAGTTTTTGTTGTACTTATAGATTGCTGCTTAGAGCTAAAGTATAAAGATTTGGATATAAAAACGGGATTAGCTAATTTTAGTTTGCTATTAATACTTATTAAGCCTTTATTTATCAGAGATTTTATTCTTTTTCTTATTGGAGCATTTTTGGCAGTAGTTTTGTTTTGAAACCAAATAAGAAGAAATAAACCAGGTAAATTATTCAGTAAATAAGAGCAGTATCCTTTCGTCTTAAATTTCTTTATGTTATTTAAATTATTGAAGGTACGTTGATTTGCCGATTCTGTATTATTTAATTCATTAGTATTTGCATATTTTATAATCAGAGTTTCATTTAGTACTTCTTTAGATTTTTGTTCTTTTGTAAGATCATCAACAGCAGAATATTTTCTATTTAATATCCTAGATCTAATTTTGAGAGTGGGCTTAAGCGGTTGCTTTCGTTTAAACACTGGAGAATTAGCCGGTCTAGGCGAAAGGGGTTTAAACTTATAATCCTCATCAAAATGCCATTTTTCGCGCAGGCTTTGAATAATAAAAGGATTATTTCTATCTGAATTATTGAGAGAACCAGAAAAATCCAGTCGGTTTCTACTTATTAATTGCTTAATTTCAAATGGTACACCCGTAGCTTTTAAAGCATGTTCTTCAATTCCTTTGAAGTTCATACCCTATATCCTTATAGTTAATGATTATATTATATTCTGTATGCGTCCTTATTCAGCATAGACCATGTTTTAAATTTTTTTCTTGTATTTAAAAACACAAAAAGATCTTTTTTAAAGGAATTTTTATTTATTGTTAGAGGAGCGCTATACTTAACTGCTATTTTAAATTTATGAATTTTTAAGGATAAAAAATGATTGAAACAATTGGATATGCAACCCATAAAGCACATATGCCTTTAGAACGTTTTTCATTTAAAAGACGCGATGTGGGTGATAGTGATGTAGCAATAGATATTTTATATTGTGGTATATGTCATTCTGATTTACACCAAATAAATAATGATTGGGGTGGTTCTCAGTATCCAATGGTACCAGGCCACGAAATAGTAGGTCGCGTAAAATCAGTAGGAAAAAATGTACGACGTTTTTCTGTAGGCGACTTAGTAGGGGTGGGTTGTATGATAGACTCCTGCCGTCACTGCTCTAGCTGTGATGCTCACGAAGAGCAATTTTGTGAAACTGGCAGTACCATGACTTATAATGCGGAAGATAAGCATATAGGTGGCTTAACTTATGGTGGATATTCAAAATATGTGGTAGTAACAGAAGATTTTGTTATAAAAGTAAATGAATCTTTAGATCCTGCAGCTGCCGCGCCCTTATTATGTGCAGGAATTACAACTTACTCCCCATTAAAAAGAGCCGGTATCGACAAAGGAAGTAAAGTAGGTATTGTTGGTTTAGGAGGACTAGGGCACATGGGCGTTAAATTAGCTAAAGCCATGGGCGCTCATGTCACTGTATTTACTACCTCAGCTAATAAGATAAACGCAGCAAAAGATTTAGGTGCTACAGACGTGGTTTTATCTACGGATGATAAAGCAATGCAGGCCTTAGAAAATCAATATGATTTTATTTTAGATACTGTTTCTGCAAAACATGACATTAATCGTTATCTAAATGCTTTAAAGCATGATGGTACATTTACTCAAGTAGGTCTTCCTGCTGAACCTATGGAAGTATCTATGTTTCCAATGATTTTTAAACGACTCAATGTAAGTGGTTCTTTGATAGGCGGGATTAAAGAAACCCAAGAAGTATTAGATTTTTGTGCGCAACACAACATTACTTCTGACATTGAATTAATTAAAATTGATGAGATAAATGAAGCTTTTGAACGCTTGGTCAAGGGTGATGTTAAGTATCGTTTTGTTATTGATATGTCGACGCTAAAATAAGAACATGGCAATTCAGATACCCCAATATAAATATTGGGGTATCTCCTGTATAAAGCAGCTTTTAATTTAGGAGACAGTTGTGTCTTTATTACAAAAATTTATAAAATTCTATCGTGCATCAGCTGAAAATAGGATTCAATTTTATCTTTTTCTCGGTTTTCTCATCATTCCAGTGATAGGTATGACTGCTTTATATATTTTTGTTAGAATATTTTGGCTTTGAAAAAAATTCTTATCTAGGTTAGATGTTTATACATTTTTAAAAGACAAAAGATTCTCTTCCTCATCATCTTGATTACTAATATATCCCTCTGTAAATAATTGAGTATTTATTAACTCAATTAACTCGGGAAGCACTTCATTTGTATAGCCAAGTTTAATTAAAAAATTTGTAATTACAGTATTCATCTCATGGATAAATAGTTCTTCAGACTGATTACATTCCAAATTGGTTAGCTGACTTAGTATAGGAAGCATATTTACTATAAATGCCTTAGGATTATTTGTTATATATTCTTCTATTTGCTTTATTTGGTCGATTGTAAGCTTCGAGTGTTGCTCAAGAATTAATACGATGTGTTCAATAAGCAAATATTTGGCTAACAGATTATCTAATTGTTTACGAGTTGGTTTAGCTTTTTTTTCAATTACTGCATTTTGATCAATAATTGCTTCATAAGTTGTATCTGCCTCATCATCTTTCTTACTATCTATTCCACTATAAAAACTTAACCTAAGCAATGCACTGCTTTCTGCTCTTAATTTTTGATATGTCTTCGAAAGCAATTGGTGTTCTTTTCTAATGGTATGGACTAATTTATTAAATTGTAAATTATGCACATTTGAACCTCCCTCGATTTACAGGACACCTTGTTTAATGGGTATAATCCAAGTAACGAGGAGTTATGATGAGCAACAACAGCTACACAAAAGAATTTAAAATAAAAGCAGTAGAGATCCTTGAGCAAGGGAATAAGTCAGTAAGGCAAAT
>CANJQE010000205.1 GCA_947476305.1 Legionellaceae bacterium | reverse complement strand
GAGTTAAATAATAGGCCAAGAAAGTGTTTAAACTATAAAAGTCCTATTGAAATTTTTAACACAAACTAGAGGCGGCAAAGTTGCGATAACTAGTTGGATCCGCCCCTGTATTGGTCGGAAAATCCAGATAAATCTCACCTGAGATTTTTCAAGGGGATGCCACCTTATGGTGAAAAAAGAACGCATCATGTGCATATTGTTGAAGCCAGTAATGACACTATTGAACATCGTCTTTTGTTTAGAGATATCTTACGAAGCAACGCCCAAGTCAGACAGGACTATGAGGTGTTAAAATTAAAGTTGTCAGAAGAACATGTTCTGGATCGTGAATTGTATACAGATAGTAAGTTATCATTTATAGAGGCCACACTCAGAAAGCATGGATATCTGAAATCAATTGTTAGGTAGGTTTATTTTTTATCTAAACATGTTCAATGAATACAAAACAAGAAAGGTGATTAATAGTATGGTAGAAAATGTTTCGATCGATTTGATTGTCAAATCCATAAAATCTGAGATTCAGTCTGTTGCACGTTCAAAACGTTTTATTGATTGGCAAGAATCAGGATCTTTTTCGGCGTCATTAGGACATATTTTATACGAAGTAGATCAGAAGCTTTTACCACACCATCCACAACAGGCCATTAAGATATTGGATTCATTTTTAGGATTAGGTGAGCGTGTTATGAATCGTTGTGATGATTCGAATGGGGATATCAGTGGATCATTTCGGGAGGCAGTTGACATGTGGGGTCGAGCATGGGCATTGCTACCTGACTTTAATGGGCAAATATTGGCCGAATCAATATGGAAATATTTTGAAGCAAATGATTATGGACTACTGGATGATGTGATTCCCTCAACTGCTGAAGCACTGAAAAGAAAAGGGTTAGATGAATTAGCGACGTTGGTAAAAAACCAATATCGCGGTGGTGATGATTTTAAAACATTTCATGCACTTCGTGATATAGCGATCGTACGTCAATCACCCGAAGCATTTTTAGAAGTATTTAAATTGACAGGCCGGAAGGAACATGTGTCGGATAAAATAGACAGAGCCAAATTACTGATCCAATCCAATCGTAAGCACGAGGCAATTACCTTGTTAGAATCCATTGATGATACCGAGCATTATGGACGTGATAGTTTGGACTTGTTGATAGATTTGTATTCTGATGAAAATAATATTGAGAAGGCTCAACAATTACGCTGGCGTGGTTTTATAACCAGAAGTGATTTGAAGTACTACCATGCCTATATTGCGCATGCTCAAACATCCGCTGATAAAGACAAGGCTCTCAACGAAGCCTTGGCGTTTGCTAAAAATCATTCGCATCCTTTGACGGCTATAGGGTTATTGCATGATTTGGGGTGCCCAGGGGAAGCAGCTTGTCAATTAAGAGAGGCATATGATCGATTAGATGGTCGTTTTTATCCAGCGTTATTAACCCTGAGTAAATTGTTTTTGGAAGCAGATTTCCCATTAGAGTCGATTTTAATTTATCGTCGCTTAGCAGAAGACATACTGTCTCGCGCACAATCTAAGTATTATCACCATGCTATTAATTACCTTAAAAAAGAAAAAAAGATTACGCTCAAGGTGAAAGATTGGAAATCCTATCCTGAAACAAGTGTCTATTATGCCGAGCTGGCAGAATTGCATGCTAAAAAACCAGCATTTATGAAATTATTTGCTTCTGTAATGAGCACAGGATCGTAACGTTTTATGATGATAGTCTTGCGACTTAGCGACATATGCGACATTTTGTTATTTGAACTATTGTTAATGTCCTCATTTCTTCGTTGTACTCTCGGTAAGTTGATCAAATTTGGCTTTCGCTACCGCTGCCTGTTTTTCAGCTTCGTATTTTTCTGACGTAAGTGAATCAACCCGAGTTTGTAATTCCTTGATCTGTTGTTTCATATCACGGTTATCACAGCGGATCTCAGCGAGCAGCTTGACACAATCAATTTCAACTTTTGAGACCATATTCATCAAGACCCAGAGAAAATCGCGTTAAATAGGAGGGTATGAGCCGGCATAAAAGCTCCCTGTTAGCGCAAAATAAATACTTCTATTTGTTTTGAACAAGGTAACCCCTGCCAAATTAATGACTTGGTTCGCATTGATGAACTTAGATCAACAACGGTGGCGTCTCATCATTCTTTTCAATATAGAAGCAGAGCATCTCCTCCCAGCTTTCAAATAGAAACAGTCGAAACAGGATTTCTATATCGCGCCAGAAATGCTTAAAGGTTCTGCCTAGCCTACGACACCACTGGAATAACGCATCGGTCATATCTAGAATCTGATGAATATAAAATCCTAACATTAGACGTCAGTATTTGTGGTAGCGCTGTTTTTGAACCCCGTAGGGGTTCAAAAAGGAGCGGGCGCAGGACGTGCAGGGGCGCCGGAGGCATACATGTCGCCTGTTTTTGTCCCCGCAGGTTTCTCAAAAACAGGCGACATGCTGCTTTATGGGGGTGTGTTTACTGTAGAACCATACCTTTATTTCCAAGCAAGCGTTAGATAAGGACCATTGAGAGAGAGATTACTCTGTTGCTGTGCTTGATTGATTATGGCTACAGTGCCCCCTTCCCATGCGCCAGGAACCAACGTACTTGGCAGCACTTGGTTGATTGCATTGATGTAGGCTGTAAACATATAGCCAGCTTGCGCAGTAATGCTGTTTCCTGAATGCAGTGGCTTGGTGTAGAACAGTCCTATTTTAGCATCCACCTTAGGTACTATCGACGTTTGGCTTTGTTTGGAGAGTGTTGTATTCACCGGCGTATTATTGAATTGTACGGGTCCGCCGGTAAATCCAGTCCATGAATTAAAATCAGTGCTGGTAGCTAAACTGCCAACTAAGATACTACTTGCCATTGATGCATTTACGCCATAATTAGACGACGCAAAATAACGAGCATCAAGCCCTATTCTTGGACCAAATCCTGTAAACTTCGATTTTATATAGGTGCTGTGCGTATAGGGCCCATAAACAGGGTCGCTTCCCGCATAGTTATTGGTAGTGTTTTCTTTTAAATAAGCAGCATCGACACCTAAAAATGGCTCAATCTGAATCGGCTGACTGATTGTGACTAAATGCTTGGCAACCAAATTTACATCATCCACTATAAACTTAACCGAGCTACTTGCCGATGTATTGAGCAAAAACTGCTCTGCTGGGCCGAAATAATAAGTAGGGCCAACAGATGTGTTGGGTTCTGTTGCAGCAAACTGTGCATTACTGTTGCTCCGAAAATCCAGCCAGTCCAATGCTATTTGATCTGTACCATTGGCAAAATGGTAGTCTAGTTCTAAGTCGAAAGATGCGCGATATGAGGGCTTTACTGTTTGTGCGTACCAGTTAGGGGCAGGTAATGGCAGCGGCGTAGTATAGACAGCATATTGAAGATTGTTAGCATAAGGTTGTAAAAGAAGACCAGTGATGCTTCCTCCGAAAGTGGAAGTTTGCATGCTTTTGTTGATGTGGCTATCGGAGGCATAAGCAGCTGTATAGCAGCTTAAAGCAAACAATGCAGACAGTGCTATTTTCTTATTGAAGGCGATTGTATTCATAATAATATCCTTATCAGTTTTAAAAAAAATCAGTATACTTAATGAGTTAGAGAAACGTATATTATACTTAATAAATTAGAGAAATATATATAGTAAATAGTTTTTTTGCTCGGTCGAAAATAATCGGCTCCTAGCAGCAGCCTTGATTTTGGAGTCCACACGAAGAGCAAATGGAATTAATATGCAACGCTCAAGATATAATTCTTCAATTACAGGCTAGTCAGGTTGCTTTCACTGATGATAATTGCCTCAAATGGTCTTTTAAAAAACATGGTTTTAATACATCAAAGTGCTGTGTTTTTACGTAGGTTTTAAGAGTTTTTTATTATTATCACAGAATAGAATCACGCCACTGATAACGGCTACTGGCATAGTAAATATATTTAAAAATGGGATGAAATTAAATATATTAATAACCGAACCAAAGCCTAGAGTAAGCATTTTTTTATCTATAAGTAATTCGCGCATTTCATTGAATTCAATTAAATTATTATCCATGACAAAATCCTGATATTGCAGACTTAAAATCCATGCATTAAATATAAACCAGATAAAGGGATAAAAGGGGTGAATAAAGGGTACAAAAAACAAAAGGCATACTATTATAAAGCGCGGAAAGAAATAATAGAGAAATTGGCATTGACGCTTAATGCTTCTTAAAGCAATCGTTTTAAAGGGCAAAGAGGGAATAGCGCTGTGATAAAGTAAGGCTTGTGTCTTTTCTGCAAGTAAGCCATTAAAAGGGGCTGCAATTACATTCAAAAAAACAGTAAACATAGAAAGAAAAAATAAAAGAAAGCTAATTAAAAAGATAATGAAGAAAATACTGCTTAAAAAACTTAACCAGGATGGTAATTGATTAAGGTAATAATAGGTATAAGGCAATAGATAATGCTTAGTAAAGTAAAAAATGCCTACAAATAACATTAAATTAAAGACCATAGGTACTATAATAAATCGTTTAAGACCTTTGGTTCCCAAGTAACGAAAGCCTGAGAGTAAATAGAAAATCCCGCGAATAAAATTGCTCACCTAAAACCTATGCTTAATATGTGATTTTTAATTTATTTAAAATGGCATTACTAGTGTAAACCCACTTAGTACGACTTAAGAGAATTTATTAATGAAAACGACTACATTATTAAAAGATAAGCTATGCCTATTTAAAAAAACAGTATATCTCTAGCTATAGTATGATGAAAGAGAATAAGGATTAATCAATAGACTTCTTTCGAAACTAGCGGTTTAGCTGATTTTTTGGTAAAAAGGCTCCATTACAAGGAGCGACAATGAAGTACGAGCAAATTCAGGGATTAGACGAAGAAAAATTTCGCCGTCTTACTGGTGT
>CANJQE010000204.1 GCA_947476305.1 Legionellaceae bacterium | reverse complement strand
TGATGGCAGATCTGCCAATGATTTTTAGATGGAATTTTATTACCACCACTTTGTGGATCGTATGTGTATACCCATTTGCTCATGCCGTTAGGCTAGCATAATGGCTAGTTTAAGAAAACCTCAGTTTGTGACCGCGCGCAGTATAGCAAAAGAGCATCAAATTCCTTATCTCCTGGATGCCACTCAGTCCATTGGTCAAATGCCTATTAATGTACAGGAATTACAATGTGACTACGGGAAGAAAATATTTACGTGGCCCAAGAGGCACAGGTTTTCTTTATGCCAGTAACAAGATTATTGAGCGCTGTAATCCACCCTTCATTGATTTACAATCCGCACAATGGTTGGAAAACAATCAATATTCTTTGAGTAAAAATGCACAACGCTTTGAGACCTGGGAACAATACCTTGCAGGTAAAATTGGACTAAGCACTGCGATCGACTATTTCTTGCAGCTTGATATGAATGCCTGCTGGGAACGTATTCATTATTTAGCTGATTTACTCAGGAAGCAATTAAAGACGATTCCTAATATTCAAGTCCATGACTTAGGAAAAGAGCTCTGCGGGATTGTTACTTTTACCTCAAAAAATAAATCAGTGCAGGAAATCCAAGACTATTTATCAAAGAATAAAATTAATGTCTCAATTTCCTTAAAAGAATATGCACGTTTAGATATGGACAGAAGGAAATTAGATGCTTTAGTACGCGCCTCCGTACATTATTATAATACAGAGGAAGAAATAGCATTATTCTGTGAGCAACTCTCCAATTGTCTGAATGATTAAATTTTTACAAATCGTTTTAATTTACCAGTTTCTGAATGACGTTTTAAATGCGAAACAATTTTAATTACAATATTTGGTTTCTGAATTCCTATTTGCAAAAAGGAATTTACTAGTTCCTTTTGTATTTTTTGTGTATCTAAAGGCGAATTCACTATTAACCATAGTTCAGCGCCATCTGGCATTTGAAATACTTGATATTCATCTATCTCACTTTCAGGGAACAGAACAGATTCAAAGGTTATAGTAGCCACATAAATACTGTTAGAATAAAGAAAACCTTCATCACTACGACCCTTAATAGACTCAAGCAAATGAAAAGATGAACCGCAAGAACAAGGCTCCTTTAAAAAAGTAACTCTATCATCTATCTCATAACGGAATAGAGGCATTGTTTTATGAAATAAATTTGTAATTAATACTTTGTTTGCCTCTTGCCCCATGGCTACAGGATTATTTTGCTCGTCCACTGGTTCAGCAATTAAGAGATCTTCATTTAGATGTAAATGATTAGTATGGTCACAACTTTCTGCATGTGGGCCCGCATCAGAGGAGCCCCACATATTGCTTATAGGGACATGCCATGCTTCCTGGATGGCAAATAACATATCGGGAAATAAAGGTTCAGAATTTACAGAAATTCTTTGTGGTGCAATTTTTAATTTTCCCCGGAGCGCTTCTTGTGCTAGACGATAAATTTCGGTGGTATAACCAATTAAATGTGTTGGTTGACGTTTATTAAGCTCATCTATCATCAAAGCAATAGGCATCGTGGCGGGTAATAGCATAAATTGCATTTGAGGTATAAGAGGCACAGTAAATACAAATCGACTTAAATGAACTGGTTTTTCAGCGGTAATGGCTGCAACTAATAAGGCATCATTGTCTTTTAATTTAGAAAATTCATCACGATACTGATAGCGAAAAAAAGTCGATACGAACAGTACAAACTCCTCTATGCTCCAAGCAAACACCCCTCGCAAACCTGAGGATCCACCTGTCGCGGTTAAATGATATTTATTCTTAAATAATGAGGGTTCTGTTTGATTCCTTAAAAAAAGACTTACATCTGCTAGCTTTAACTCAGGATCAGTTACAATTTCATCCCAATTCCTCATCAATTCCTTTTTGCTCAGTGGTTCAATATTCTTTAGGTCTTCTAATTTAAATTGATTTAAATCAATATGAGCTAGCTTTTTTTTGTAGTATGGTGAATATTTTTGAGCATAAGCTAATAAATCTATTAAGGCTTTTTCTTGCTCGATAAGTATTTTCTCACGACTCCAGGAGAGTGGGGATATAAGTTGACTGATTAAGCGTTGAATCCCCTGTGTTTCTTCTTTTAGAATTTCCCTATATCTATTCATTTTTACTAGTCTCATTTATTAGTGAGAAGGCTTGCCAACCACCAAATAATTCTTCTAAACGTTTAGCTACAGCAAGTGCAATATCGTCCCGCCAGGCTTTAGCAACTACTTGAACTCCAATAGGAAGCCCTTCATCAGAGGTTCCACAACGAACTACTACTGCAGGCCAGCCAGTAATGTTATAAGGTAAGTTATAGGTCAAATCATAGGCTAAATCAAAACCTTCTTTAGCATCAATTTTTTGCTCATATAAATTAGCGGGTGTAGTAGCAGCAGGGCAAATAATCACATCATAATCACGCATAAAGTCCATCATTGCGTATTTAAATTGTTCAATTAATACTAAGCGACGACGTAACTCCGTAACTGAAAAATGACACACTGCGGCTCTATCCAAAATCGCTTGGAAGGGCTTTTCTACCTTAGTAACGTGCATGTTGTTCATACGATCAATTAACCATTGACCTCCATCACCACCATAAAAAAATAACTCTTCGAACATAGAATAAGTTTCTTTATCAATCTGAGGGTAATGTTCCTCAATACTGCGCACCTCTGACTTAAGTGCTTCACCCGCTTTATTCACCACCCTTGCTATATCTTTTCTCGGTGTTACTATGCCGTTCGCTGTATAAATCGCGATACGTAACTGGCTTAAATCAACTTGAGAAGGGTCTTTTAGAGCAATAGGTATAGTATTTGGATCTATTCCATCAGGGCCACTAAGTATTGGTAAAACATGAATTAAATCTTCTACATAACGCGCCATGGGGCCTTGCGTTAATATATATTTAAAAATCCCATAGGAACCATTACCAGGAAAAACATCCGTATCGGGTATCAAACCCTGCGTTGGTTTTAACCCCGCGATACCACAATTATGAGCCGGCTGTCGAATACTTCCCCCTCCATCAGCACCAACACCTAAATATGAACCACAGGCAGCAATAATGGCAGCTTCACCACCACTACTTCCTCCTGGTGAACGATTTAAATCATAAGGATTGCATGTGCGTCCATACAAACTATTATCGGTATCATAGGACATAGAAAAATCAGGAATATTAGTAATTCCTGTTATTATTGCTCCCGCCTTTCTTAATCGTGCAGCGACTGTTGAATCTTTTTTAGCAAGGTAGTTCATTGGACTTTGATTTCCATAAGTACATATAAAACCTTTTACTTCCCGTCCATCCTTTATGGTAACAGGCAGTCCATGTAAGGGACCTAAGTCGCTATTTTTACTGAGTTCTTTATCAGCTCTATCTGCTTGTTTTAATGCATCTTCTGATGACAAATGCTGGATCATCGCATTAATAGCAGGATTTACTGCAGCCACTTGCTCTAGATGCGCCTGCATTACTTCTGTACACGAAATTTCTCTTTTTTTAATAAGTTCAACTATTTTTTTTCCCGATAAGGAAGTAAGGGCTTTCATCAAAACAACTCCGTTTCTTAAAGAAGAATTTTTTATAGTTTAGATTAATACACCTAGCTGTGTTTAAACATTTTTCTAAATCTACTGAATTATAGAACAGTCAAGAAGCAAAAAATAAAGGTCACTCTGCAAAACCAGCACATAATGGATGGTATTTTGTATAACTGAAATGCACTTTACATCGTTACTTGCATGAGAGACAATCGAAAATTGTTTATTGTTTTAAAAACAATAAATTACAATAATATTTTAAAATGAATTAGCTTATTATGAGTTTAGTAAATTCAAAATTTACCCCCTTGGCCTTATTATTTGCTCTAGCAACTAATGGCTATGCTCAAACGGCGCACTGGGTCTATGGTGTAGAAAATGGTCAACAAATTCAAAGCACTAGTTCAGGCAGCTATTATCTTTCTTTAGCAACTTTTAAAAATAAAAAATTATGCCAACGCTTTTTATCAAAAAATAAAAAGAGGTCAGCAGTGCTAAATCCTTATAAGATTCAAAATATTTTAGCTCTAATGCAGATGGATCTTCTGTACAAACCAAGCCTGATGGAACTCAGATTATTAATAATAGTGATGGATCAGCAGTACAAAAAAATTTGGATGTCACTCAAGTTATTAAGAGTGCTGATGGAGAGAGCATTCAATAAAGTAAGTCAAACTCACCTCAATATTATTTTGGCTATTATCAGCATTGATTTTAGCCAACAAAAATGCTATTTGATCAATTAAAAACAAATCCTATAATTATTTTAAGTAATATGAAGGAGTAAACATGTATACTAAAATCATTACTGGTCTTTTATTTTCATTTACTTTAGTTATAAGTCATTTATCTTTTGCTAATGGTGGATCAACATCGGCAGTATCCCCCTGATACGATGAACAAGGTAAATCAAAATTTAACTTCGCATCAAGATGAAAACACAAAATCAGAACCTGAGCAAAAGAACTAACTCTTCGATTTGTCTATTTAGCTAGCCTAGGTTGGGTAAAAATGACCCAACCTACTAAAAACGTAAGTTTCGGATAAAAAAATCAGACTTTACTTCAAACCATTTATTTCTTAATACATCCATGTAATTAGCTATTTACTACCTCTTGATGAAGTACTACGTCTTGAAGCAGAATCACCACCTCTTGATGAGGTAGTACTACGTCTTGAAGAGGAGTCACCATCTCGTGATGTAGTAGTACTACGTCTTGAAGTAGAATCACCACCTCTTGATGAGGTATCACTATGTCTTGAAGAAGAATCACCACCTCGTGATGAGGTAGTACTACGTCTTGAAGAGGAGTCACCATCTCGTGATGAAGTAGTACTACGTCTTGAAGTAGAATC
>CANJQE010000203.1 GCA_947476305.1 Legionellaceae bacterium | reverse complement strand
TGATGGCAGATCTGCCAATGATTTTTAGATGGAATTTTATTACCACCACTTTGTGGATCGTATGTGTATACCCATTTGCTCATGCCGTTAGGCTAGCATAATGGCTAGTTTAAGAAAACCTCAGTTTGTGACCGCGCGCAGTATAGCTCTGTCTCAATCACTCCAAAGCAGCAAGGACATTTTCTTAGAAAATTAATACAAAAAATTAAAGCTGAAACCCAGTTAGCAGCAGAAGACAAACTTTACCTAGCACAAATGTAAGAAGCGATTAATAAGTTTAATCAGGAACATTATGGAAAAAGTGAATTAGAAAATACCATTAAAGTCATTAAAAAAATCATTGAAACCATCGAAAGCAATAATAAAAATTCATCTTTATTAAACGCCCTTAATAAGTTTGGACTTTACCGTATTTTGTATCGTAATGCTTTAGTAAAAGGGGAAGATGATGAGAGTATTTTAGGACAGTTATTAAAAAATGGTTTTATTGGTGTAGGTATTGCCGCCTTAGGCATTATATTATTCGCAGCAGCATCCTTATTAGGTGCACCAGTCTGGGTCACAGTTATTGCTAATGCCTTCTTTGCTTCCTCAGTTACTCATTTAGCTGCTTTAGTCTATGGGGTAGTGAATGATTTATTTGCTACTCGATCTAATTTAGCCTATTTTTTATTGGGACATCAACCACAACAAGCAAGTATATTACGCACTAATGATCCTGCTGCCAAGGAATTGCATGGGGTGTTGCGGCCACCTTTGGCCCGGCCTTATTAGCATCTATTGCTTTTGGCATTGCTACTGCAGTTACTGCCTCTTTTCTCCCTGTTGCCAGCTTTGTATTTCCAGTGATGTTTGTGGCTATGCCACTAATTGCTTGGGGAGCAGACAAGTATGCGAAGAAAAAAGCTAAGGAATACGTAGAAAATGGCCATGATTATTACGGTGATTTAAACTGGGTTCAGTTAGGCTCTAACTCTTATCAAAAAAAGGGTCTAATGGTAATGTCTGCTAGTAAAGAGGATAAAGCTGCTTGGCTGGCCAATTCTGATCGTAATGTCTTTGGTTTTACTAAAGTGCCGTTTATTGGACTTGGTACTTTAGTTACTATTATTACCTTAAGCGCCCTACACAGTTATTTACCCGCTATTCTCTTTTCAGCAGCTCTTGTCTTTTTAACAGCAGCAGGAGCATATACATATATCAACCGTAACAAGCAAATTGATAACCGTTTTAAACTAGCTTTTGAAGCTAATGCACAATTAGAACATGAACTCTATCTCGATGAAGATTTAACTTTAGTAGACGAATTAAGCAAAAAGTTTAATCCCAGAGTGAGTGCAGAAAATACTCCTCAAGAACCAGGGCATTTTGCTAGTCCACTTTATTCTCCTAGTAAATCTGCCCCCCAATTGGATAGTTCTTTAGATTTATCTAATGAGCTAAGCCTAACTAGAGTTTAATAGGTGCTCTCTTTGAGAAATTTCTTACAAATTATTGCTCTATTAAGCCCGTGACAGCTAGGTCTAATCAGGTATACTAAAACTGTGAACAAAAGGACTTATTTCTGACAGGATGTCAGTAAAGGACCAGTACATGGGATGTACTTCGCTGCAGGGACGCAGCACTTAATACACTCGTTCATTATTATTCGATATCTTAATAAACATCAATAAAAAGCAAATAGCAATGCTACCAAAATGAGAACTATTAAAACAAATACTATTGAAGGTGAAGACGAGTCCTAGAAGAAATTTATAAATAATTACTACCCTCTAAAACCTGCTTTGCTTATCCAGAAAAATCTCGGCCAACCTTGAATTATTGTGCAACTTATTGATTTATTTGAAAAATATACCATCTCCTAGTGTTTTTTTGATATAGGCGTCCTTGTCACGCCAAGGCCAGCAGCACGATAAGGTATTTATCTACGTCCGTGGTTTGGTCACGTGCTCTTGAGATTTAGACCGAGTAAGATTCCTGGAGCCCAGAGAGATGGTCAAAAAATTAAATCCTCTATTATTCAAGCCCCGGCGTATGTACTTTATGCGCGATATCTAGCCCGATCTTTGGAGAGCACAAAGGGCTGCTCTAGGGCTAAGATCGACTGGATACCGCGCATAAAGCGCGGTATGTCGGTGTGCAAATCTTGTGAGGCCCTCTCAAGACAAGCCGAGGGACGGAGTGATGAGCTTAAAGACTTTATTTAATGCCTTAAGCCCCACCTATGAGAGAGGTTAAATATCTATATTTTCTGCATCTAAGGCATTTTGTTCAATAAATTCTTTACGGGGTTCCACTTGATCGCCCATTAAGGTAGTGAAGATAGCATCCGCTGCAACCGCATCTTCAATAGTAACTTGAAGCATTCGACGTACGGCAGGATCCATCGTTGTTTCCCACAATTGTATGGGATTCATTTCTCCAAGACCTTTGTAGCGCTGAATTGTCTGTCCCTTCTTTGCCTCGTCCATAAGCCAATCAAGTGCCTGCTCAAAATTTTCAACAGCTAGCATTTTGTCAGCGCGTCTAACATAAGCACCTTCTTCAATTAAGCTGGCTAATTTTGCACCTAAGGACACGAGCTCTTTATAGTCTTTGGAATAGAAAAACTCTGCATTCATTGGTATATAATGTTCTGCACCATGCTGAGTAATTGCTATTCGGGGAATATAAATATTTGTATCAGTAAGTTTATGTGCTTCTACTTTATATTGCTCTGTCTTAGAGCCTAGTTGCTGCAAACTGAGATCCAATTGTTTACACCACTGAGCTATTTTTTCTTGTTGGTTAAAGTCTTCATTATGTAAGGTAGGCAAATAAGTGATTCGTTTTAAAATATCACTCGGATAACGACGCTTGTAGCGTTTAATAATTTTTTCAGCTCTACGGAATTGCTGAACTAACTCTTCTAAGGCCATAGCAGTAATTGGTGGCGCTTCTGGTGAAGGATAAAATGCAGCATTATCCAGAGCGGAATTGGTCAGATAATCAAACAAAGCCTCATCATCCTTTACATATTGCTCGTTTTTTCCTCTTTTCACTTTGTATAAAGGAGGTTGAGCAATATAGATATACCCTCGTTCCACGAGCTCGCGAGTTTGTCGGTAGAAAAAGGTTAATAATAGAGTGCGAATATGTGAACCATCGACGTCAGCATCCGTCATGATAATAATGCGGTGATAACGTACTTTATCGGGATTATATTCATCAGGGCCAATTCCACATCCTAAGGCCGTGATTAAAGTGGCTACTTCTTGAGAGGCAAGCATCTTATCAAACCGTGCTTTTTCTACGTTTAAGATTTTACCTTTAAGAGGAAGAATAGCTTGAAATTTACGATCACGACCTTGTTTGGCTGAACCACCCGCAGAATCTCCCTCTACTAGATACAGTTCAGATAAGGCAGGATCTTTCTCTTGGCAATCTGCTAATTTTCCAGGTAAGCCGGCAATATCTAAAGCACCTTTGCGTCGTGTCATTTCACGTGCACGACGAGCCGCTTCACGTGCTCGTGCGGCATCTATAATCTTAGCCACAATGGATTTGGCTACCGCAGGATTTTCTAAAAGGAAATCATTAAAATGCTCTGCCACACTTGATTCCACAGCTGATTTTACCTCAGAAGAAACCAGTTTATCTTTAGTTTGTGAAGAAAACTTAGGATCCGGCACTTTTACTGATAAAACCGCAGTTAATCCTTCTCGTGCATCATCCCCAGTTGTTGATACTTTTGCTTTTTTAGCAAAGCCTTCTGCTTCAATATAGTT
The DNA here is from genome assembly GCA_947476305.1 of Legionellaceae bacterium. GTDB lineage: Bacteria > Pseudomonadota > Gammaproteobacteria > Legionellales > Legionellaceae > Legionella. The sequence goes on along the minus strand of CANJQE010000203.1, from coordinate 1,208 downwards.
GTTTAACGTACGTGTTAAGCCAGCACGAAAACCGGCCATATGGGTTCCGCCATCACGTTGAGGAATATTGTTGGTAAAGCAAAAGATCGTTTCTTGATAAGAATCGTTCCATTGCATGGATAATTCTACAGTAATTCCATCTTTTTCGGCATTCATAGAGAATACCTGCTGATTAATAGGCGTTTTGTTTTTATTTAAGTGGACAACAAAAGCGTGAATACCCCCTTCATAATGAAAGGTGTCTTGTCTTTGATCGCGCTCATCAAGTAAATGAATACAAACCCCAGAATTTAAATAGGATAACTCGCGTAAACGCTTCGCTAGAATATCATAATGGAATTCAATATTGGTGAATGTTGCGGGGCTAGGCTTGAACCATATTTGCGTCCCGGTGCCGTTTGCATCACCTGTTTCAGCAATTGGGGCATCAGGCACGCCATGGCGATAATGCTGCTCATGAATCCTTCCATGACGTCTTACAGTTAGATGCAGCTCTTCAGATAAGGCATTGACTACAGAAACCCCAACACCATGTAAACCACCGGATACTTTATAGGAGTTATCATCAAACTTTCCACCCGCATGGAGAATAGTTAGGATAACTTCAGCGGCAGAGCGGCCTTCTTCTTTATGAAGATCGACGGGGATACCACGACCATCATCTTTAACCGAAATTGATTCATCAGCATGAATCGTAACAAAAACTTCCTTACAATGACCAGCCAATGCCTCATCTATGGAGTTATCCACCACTTCAAAAACCATATGATGCAAACCTGTCCCATCATCAGTATCACCGATATACATCCCAGGTCTTTTTCGTACTGCATCCAATCCCTTTAAGACTTTGATATTATTTGAATCGTAACTGGCGTCTACGCTCATGAGAAGTCCTCTTTACCCTTAATTATGGCTTACTTGCAAATGACATATTATAACATATTTTGGGAGCTAATTATATGTACTTAAAACATTAGAAGAAGCACTGAACTGGATTAGATGACGCTTTATAGTGATTAATGCTGCGCTTATCAACTATTAGCTAAATATTAAGAGCTAAGTTAACTTATCTCAATGAGCTTGTGTAGCGACAATTAAAATTGCGTTTTTTCAGAAGCAAAATTAGCCCCTAAAATCCCCCTTTCTGCTGGTTAGTCAAAAGTCCCATTAGTCATCTATTATAAGTTGATTAAGTTGTCTTTTTTTTA
>CANJQE010000202.1 GCA_947476305.1 Legionellaceae bacterium | reverse complement strand
AGATTTTGAGGCCCGAAGGGGGATCAAAATCAAGGGGGACCAGGACGGCCAGGGCCGCCGGAGGCATACTTGTCGCCTGTTTTTGTCCCTGCCGGGGACTTGGATGTCCCGGCAGGTTTCTCAAAAACAGGCGACACGCTGCATGTTTTTAAAAACAGTACTCCTGAAGTAAAAAACGGTAATGCACTAAATAAATTTAGAGAGGGGGTTTATCAACAATTAACCTCTTTACCAGCGAAGCCAACAGCACAACAGCAAGAAGAATGCAGTAAACAAATGATTTCAAGCCTCAAAGCCATTAAATCAGATATACCTGCTGATGAATATAAAGAATTAAAAAAAACACTCGTATTATTTTTAACAAATAACCATATATTTCAATCTTATCTAGCTGCTAGTCTAGATGAAAGAGAGTCATTAGCAGTCGATTTAAACTCAACACATAAAAGAACAAACGGTCACCAAGAAGCTTTAGCACAATATGAAGAAAGTCCAACCCAACACACTGAACCCACAGCGGTTCTTCATAAACAACAAGACTTCAGACATCAATTGCATGATTTACATAATTTAAATCATCCTGTTATAGAAGAACCCAAAGTGGAGGCTACAGCCTCAATAATCCCCCCAGCAGCTTAAATGCTCAAAATAAGAGCGGCCCAGAGTGGCTGGTCCGCCAGTAGATCATTAAATGCATTTATATAAGTCAAATCTTGGAAGTCCCCCAATGGCCTATTAACAGTAATGACTTAACTCTCTTAATCTTATGAGCAAACCATATCCTGACCACAGCAGACCGGGGATTTAATTTTGCCGCATCCATTAGGACATTTGGCTACTTGTACCTTATTATTTTCTTTAGATGTTATGGTTTCAGTAACCAGTGATTCGTTGCATTTACTGCACGCTATACCTTTAACACCCATGCCACATACGTTACATTTACATTCCATTATCATTTCTCCAATTAAAATAGTTTATTCAGTATAGACAATGACACTTTAAAATCAAAAATTATACTGGATGATACTTTAGGGGATTGAATAATTCTTCGATAACTAGGCCTAGTGAGGAATTGAAAAAAGATCCAGAAAAAGCCTGGTTAATTGAATGGAGAGATTTTAATTGCCCTCATGGGCGTGTCGACGATTTATTAAAAAAATGAATCTCTCAATTTCAAGAGGAGATTCAAAATCTAACTATAAAACAACCTATATCTGAAAAACAACAGCAAATTTTGGATAGAGGATTAAATATTTTAAATGAAATAGAAAAACAAATTGATATTGGCGTTAGCGGCAAACGTTTGTTATTAGAAACAGCAGCAAGAACTACAGCAATGTCAGTAAACACGACAGATCAAACTGCAAATAATATCGATCGATACATCGAACTAGCCGGAAAACTTGAAGTAGAGTATCCTCAATTAAAAGTGTTGGGTGGCGCTATGAAAGCTTTTGCTGGTGCAGTTTTAAATATAATTAGCTCAGCAATTAGTTCGGTATTTAATCTGGAAAAAATTGATAGATTCTCCAAAGTATACTCTTCTGGAGTTGCAACTATGCAAACAGGTAGTAGTGAAGGAGTGGATTCAAGAAAAAAATTAGAGCAAATGATGAGAGAACAACTTAATGAGATGCGAAAAGAACCCGATAGCGTAGTTATATCTCCAAAAATCTAGATCTTTACTGGGATCAACATTGGGTAACAGATTGAGCTTGAAATTGCTCGACTACACATGATAAGACGGCCAAATTGTTCTGATGCGATGGATTGTGGCTCGAACATAGGGATATGAAGAGATGACACGTAAAATAATTATTTTTCTAGCCCCACCATTCTTTCTTTCCGGGTTTGCTGCACTACTTTATCAGCTAATCTGGTTACGATCTTTGTTTGGATTTTATGGGCTAACTTATGACGCTATTACAGTTATTATAGCTAGTTTTATGCTTGGTTTAGGGTTAGGTAGTTTGCTTGGAGGAAAATTAGCACGGCATGGAGGTAGTAAGCCCATTATCTATTTTTTTGTACTCGAAATTGGCATTGGATCTTTTGGATTCATCTCATTGCACTTTTTTCACTGGATCAGTGGATTCACCTTAAATCTAGATACTTTGCAATTATTCTTACTCAGTTTTACGCTCTTTGTTTTTCCTACTGTATTAATGGGAGCAACCTTACCTTTATTAATTGGTTATTGTAATCGTTACTTAGCCAACTATGGACTAAGTATTGGTTTACTTTACTGTATTAATACTCTAGGGGCTGCTTTTGCCTGCTTTGCCGCTGCATTATTTCTTATGAATGCGCTAGGACAACAACAAACAGTGTGGTTAGCAAGTCTCATTAACTGGTTTAATGCAGTATGGATTTTATGTTTTATAGGTCACTTTCCTCGCGTTAAAGGCAGCAATTTATCACTAGAACCTGCTAAACCATTATTTATCATTTTATTGCTATCAGCTCTGTCTGGATATTTAGCTTTATCTTATGAAATCATTTGGTTACGTCTATACAGTTTTGCGGGCAAATTCGTATTTTATCCTGTTACTCTGCTGGGAATGTATCTAGCAGGCCTGGCTCTGGGAAGTTTCTTTAGCGGATATTATTGCACGTGGTTATATAAAAAAAAGACGCAGTTTATTACATTAGCAATAGTTTACATACTCATTGGGGTGCTTAATTTCTTTATGCTGCCTTTAATTGCTTACATAACAATTGATCGAAATATCATTGTAACCAGCATTTTTCCTATGGTTATTACTTTTTTATTTGGCTTTGCCTTTCCTCTTTTATTTTTTTGTACGCAAGCAAATAGAGAAAATAATGAGCAAGAGTTTAGCTATTTTTATTTTGCTAATATTATTGGTTCCACTGCTGGAACAATCATCACAGGCTTTTTTCTTTTAGATTATTTATCTACTTCCTGGGTGAATATTAGTTTATCAATTTTAGGTCTGTTCATGGGAATCCTTATTTTATGGATAACTCCAATATATCGTCAAACTCTGCTTGGGAGTGGAGCTGCTGTTTGTTGCCTCATTAGTTTTTTTGTATGGAGCAAGCCGACATTATATGATCACCTGTATGACTATCTATTACATACTCAAGAACCCCTCACTCATCTTGTTGAAAATAAATCAGGAGTGATTAATGTTACATCAAGTAAAATGGTATACGGTCATGGACTATATGATGGATACTACAACATTAATTTAAGAGAGGATAAAAATGCTATTGTTCGTGCTTATGCTGTGAGTGCTTTCAGTGAAAATCCGGAAAAAGTATTAATGATTGGTTTATCTTCAGGCTCTTGGGCGCAAGTACTCGCTAATCATCCACAACTGAAACAATTGGTTATTATTGAGATTAATCCTGGCTACGTTCAATTAATTGAAAAATACCCAGAGGTTAAGAGTCTTTTACACAATCCTAAAGTAAAGATTATCATTGATGATGGTCGTCGTTGGTTACGCCGCCACCCTGAAGAACAATTTGATCTAATTGTCATGAACACTACCTGGCATTGGCGTGAATATACGAGCTACTTATTATCGGTGGAATTTCTAAAAACAGCTCGTTCAGCGCTAAAACCCCAAGGTATATTCATGTATAATTTAACGGGAAGTAATAATGCCTTACATACTGCGTTGTTTGTTTTTAAGCATGCGCTACGAGTCTATAATTTCATTGTAGTTAGCGATGCCGAAATTCATCTCAATCCCATGCGTTGGAGATCTATACTAGAACAATATCAAATTGATGGACGACCCGTTTTAAATCGCAATAGCCTAAAAGATCAAGCGCTATTAAAGCAGTTAATATATAAAGCCGAGACAGCTAGTCAAGAAGTGAAACCTTGGTCATCACTTTTTGAAACGGAACAAGGATTATATAACTCAAAACGCTACCCTTATCAGCGTATAGTAACTGATGATAATATGGGCGATGAATGGACTCCAAGTAACCAATGATAAAACTCAATAGAAAACATAAGAAAAGAAGAATATTATGTTTTGGTTAAAAAATTAGTGTGGCTCAATAGTCTTCATGCCGGCATTACAGGTTTTCATTAATTAATATCGTATTTGACAGGATGTTTTCTCCATGGTTCGCTTCATTCCATTAACAGTATTCGTACTCGCAGGCTTTTTCTTGCAGACCAAGGTTTTTGCTCATAAACCTTATAATGAGCTGCAAGTAAATCACGTTAACTTACACCATTATCCTAAAGAAATTAATATACATGCGCCCGGGGTAGAGGTAACTATTGGTGATCTTCATGGGAATTCACTAAAGTTACTTAATTTTCTAATTCGAAATGATGTTGTAAAAATACCAAAAGAAGATTATCAGTTATTCGTTACCATCTATAAAAAAGATCCTGATGAGCTTACAACAAAAGATTTGGCTTTTTTTCACGCTATCATGAATGCTGCCGAAATCAATCCCACACATAAAATACGATTCCTTGGTGATGACCTTTGTGACCGAGGAATGAATGATTATTATACCTTGGCTATATACAAAAAACTGGATATAGCCTTAGTGCCTTTTGATGTTGTACTTTCTAATCACGGCAATTTTTTCTTAACGGCCTATGAAAGAACCGAACAATCATTTAACTATAATCCATATGGTGAAGGTGAGGAAGAACCTATCGTGCAATCCATGCTAAATTTAGGACGGATTATTGAGAGGGGCCTCGTTGATAAAAAAGACATTCTGGATACAGTACAAAATTATTATCTGAAACATCTAGTACTGCCTGGCTATACTCTGAATAAAGCAAAAAATGAGATTACTCTTTACAGTCATGCTCCTCTTGGGTATTCTCGCCCATCGTGAACAGTAATTCTTGTCGATCGTGAACACCTATTCTTGCTGATCGTGAACAGTGATTCTTGTTTGATCGTGAACACCTATTCTTGCCTGATCGTGAACACTTTTCCAAAAAAACAGGAATAGGTGTT
>CANJQE010000201.1 GCA_947476305.1 Legionellaceae bacterium | reverse complement strand
TTTAACACCATTAGTGATGATGCAATTAGTACTGTTGAGAATGAGTTAAATAATAGGCCAAGAAAGTGTTTAAACTATAAAAGTCCTATTGAAATTTTTAACACAAACTAGAGGCGGCAAAGTTGCGATAACTAGTTGGATCCGCCATTGTACCTACGATTGATCCGCTAAGTACTCCAGCAATTAGGTATACCAATGGGGTATCTCCCATTTGTTCCCTCAAGGTATCAACTATCAAAGGCATTAATCCTAAATATCCAGAAGTAAACCCCGCTGACCGACCGACAGTAGCGGCCATACCTCGACTAAAAGCAGTAATACCATTGTTTTTATAAATACTTTTGACAACCTGCATCGTTGTAAGTGGAGTGTGCACGCTTTGCCGTTGTTGTGCTTGGGCAACAGCTTCAATTGGGGACGCAATACCAGCAAAAGCCCCAGAAAGAATAGAAATGAAGTATTTATCTTGATAGTTCAGTTGATAGCCATTGAGCGTTAAACGTTTGCAAATATAATCATTTGTGGTGATAGAACATCCTACCATAGTAATCGTTGCCATATTATGAGCAGGAAGACCGTTAAAAATGCGAACTTTAGTCCATGGAGTTTCTTTAAAATGGGGTTGATCTTTGTTCATCATTCTGTTTAGAAATTCATTAACATAAGCTGATGCAGGAGTATGAATAAACGTTGTATTCAACAAACCCAAACCACCAGATAAAGCAAATTTAACGCCTATGCTGGAGCGATATTCTTTTGTCATGTCTTGTACAGTTTTCATTTACATCCAATTTATATATAAAAGTATATTTTATCATTAAATTTCTAAAAATATCGGTTTTGATTAAAAAAAGATCTGAGTTGGATTTTGTGGAACACTTTGATTAGGTTTAGATAGAAAATTGAAACAATAGGGTGTTTTAAAAAGTAGGTTGGGTCAACGATCCAATGGCGCTACCTTAAGGAAAATCCCCTCTCCCAAGTATGGGAGAGGGCTAGGTTGATTTTAATACCCCTCTCTCTAACTCTCTCCCCTTAGGGGAGAGAGTATTTTAAAGAAAAAGTCCTTAAGGTAGTGCTGATCCTATTGCTTATCCATAACTCGCGTTAAATTACGTAGCCTGGCTGCTTGCAGCCGGGATTGGGGTTCTAATGCAAAGATTTCCCGGTTGCAAGTAACTAATGGCTACAGAAGAAAAATTCTAGCGAGGAACGTAGGTGTTTGCTAATTTAGAACAAATACTCTTCTACAGGAGGTAGTTGTTGTTCTTGAGGATTAATAGTACTGTTTTCGCTATTATTACTATTATCAGCCTGGAAAACAGGAGTTGGATCTTCCTCGGCAGGTATTTCATTTTTACGAAAATATTCTAGGATGCCATTGGCTTGGTTCGGTTTGGCTAATAGACCACTAATGGGATCAATACGTACTGTTATCACATCATCCGGTTGTTTCATTTCACTTACAGGCTTATCTTTTAATGCCACTTTCATGAAATCTATCCATAAAGGAAGAGCGAGGCCTGCAGCATATTCATGTAATGATTTAGGATTATCAAAACCAACCCAGGCTGTGACCACTAAATCTCCGTTAAATCCAGCAAACCAGGAATCTACCTGATCGTTTGTTGTTCCGGTTTTTCCTGCTATGTCTGTACGATTTAAAGAGCGCGCTGCTCTAGCTGTTCCATGTTGGATAACGTCTTTAAGCGCAGAGTTCATTAAATAAGTAATGTCTGCAGGAAGAACTCGAGGAGCTATGGCAGAAGGATCAATCGTATTAGGATCACAAGAGTTACATACAACACTCGGTTTAGCCTGTAATAAAATTTTCCCATCTGCATCTGTAATATGGTCAATTAGAAAAGGTTCTACCTTATAACCGCCATTGGCAAACACGGCAAAAGCAGTAGTTAAATCCATTGGACTAACTGATAAACTGCCTAAGGCTAAAGATAAGCCTTTAGGTAATAATTTTTTATTAAAACCAAAGCGGGTTAAAAAATCTATAGTATAATCAAGCCCTATATCATCAAGAATACGGATAGATACTAGGTTTTTAGATTGAACCAAGGCTTGCTTTAAACGAGTGGGGCCGTTAAATTTTAAATTAACATTATGCGGACGCCATAAATTAGGCTGGCTGGGATCATCAAAGACAATAGGTGCATCATTAATGAGTGTGGCAAGATTATAGCCGTTATTTAAGGCTGCTGCATAAACAAAAGGTTTAAAGCTAGAACCAGGCTGTCTACTGGATTGTGTGGCGCGATTAAATTTACTTTTTTGGAAATTAAAGCCACCGATTAATACTTCTATTGCGCCATTTTTAGGATCAAGCGCTACTAAAGCAGATTCTACTTCAGGAATTTGTGCTAACTCCCAATTTTTCTCTGTTTTATGAACATAAATAACATCACCCACTGCAACTACTTGTTGCGCTTTTTGCGGTGTACGACCTACCCAGCCTTTTTTTAAGGCAGGTCTTGCCCAAACGAGCCCTTGCCAAGGAATAAGTATAGTTTCTCCATTATTTAAGACGACAGAGGCTTCTTTTTCTTTCACTTCAGTAACTATTGCCGGTATTAGGCTATTCATTTGAGGGTATTGAGCCAAATATTTTTGACGTGTTGGCGCTAATTGACTGTCTTTTTTACCCACATTAGCTATTGGACCTCGATAACCATGACGATGGTCATAAGCTATTAAATTCTTTGCCACTACTTTATTGGCCGTATTTTGTAATTTACTGTTGACGGTTGTATAAACTTTATAACCTTTGGTATAAGCATCAGGGCCAAAGTTATCATATAAGGATTGACGAATCATTTCTGCAACATAGGGCGCTTTAACTAGAATAGGGCTGCCATGATATTTTGCAGTAATGGGTTGGTTTATCGCATTTTGGTATTGCTCGTCGTTGATATAATGCTCTTCTAATAAGCGTTCTAATACATGATCACGACGTTTTTTAGCGGCAATTGGATTCGCAATAGGATTTTGGGTCGACGGGGCTTGAGGAAGACCCGCTATCATAGCCAATTCAGCTAAATTTAAGTCTTTAATGGATTTACCAAAGTAAACCATTGCCGCTGCACCAACACCATAGGCACGGTTTCCTAGATAGACTCTATTTAAATAAAGCTCTAGAATTTTTTCTTTACTTAGTTCTCTATCGATTTTTATAGCAAGCATGATTTCATTGAACTTGCGTAAAAATGTTTTTTTACGGCTCAAAAAGAAGTTTCTCGCAACCTGCATGGTAATCGTACTACCACCTTGCGACTTTGTACCGGTTTTAATCATACGTACGGTAGCACGACCTAAGCCCATGATATCTACACCGGGATGTTCAAAAAAACGCTGATCTTCAGTAGCAATTAAGGCTTGTACGAGAGTTTTAGGAATTTCTTCATAAGTAAGAGGAATACGTTTTTTCTCGCCATATTCTTGAATTAATAAACCATCTTTACTAAAAATTTGTAAGGGGACTTGCAATTGTACTGTTTTCAATGAGTCTACATTAGGCAGTTGACTTTCAAGATAAAGGTATAAAAAACTACCGACAACCAATAAAAGAAAAAAGAGGCTCATTAGCGCCCAAAGACCTTTACGCCAAAAATATGCCATTTTTTTCATAGAATTAAGTACTGTTATATGGGAATAGGGCAGCATTATACCGTGATTTTGTATAATATAGCGAGTTTTCTAGGTAAAAAGGAATGATTTTGTACTGAATTTTTGCGTTTCTAAACATTTTCTTTTAGCTGAGAAACGCAAATTTTAAGTTAATATGGACTGGGGCTAGTTGGCTCATCCAGGCTTTCTGACGAAGGTTTTTTTGCCGGAAGCCTAGGTTGAGCAAGATTAAACAATAAAGGGTTATATAATCCGTAGAATGCGGGGTTTCTAAATAGTGGTAAAACAGGCGGAGCTTTCTGTGCTAGATCCGCACGTAAGCCGCTAATAGTAGTTTCCTGCACTTTAATTTTTTCTCGTGCAACAAGAAGCTCATCTGGTCCAGACTCTGTTTGTACTTCCTGAGATACTAGCTCTACTTTTTTACTGGCTGCTTCTTCCAACTCTCTGACTTTAGAGCGCGTCTGTTCTAATTCTAAAGTTAAGGCAGCTGATGCTTCTACTTGTTTTACTAGCTTAGCTCCTGCTTTTTCTAGCTCTAATGCTTGAGCCGCTTTTTCTCTTTTCACTAGATCTAATTGTCTTTGTAATTCTAGTTTTTCAACAGCTAATAAAGAGTTTTGATGATTGTCACATAATTCACTTATAAATGCGCTCAGAGCTATATCTGTAGGTTTTTCTTTCTCTTTATGATCCATAGAGAAATGGACTCGACTCATTACTATTTCATTCAGTAAGGTGCCTGAATCACAAAAATGTCCTACTTCAAAATATCCATCTTTTACTAAGCCATCCAGTGCAATAATAGTTGGACTTGAGTCGTCGCTTAGACTATAGCTTACTCTATGAATTTTACTTTTCGTAGTATCTAATAATTGTTTAAAATCAATAAGCATTTGACTTAATTGAGTTTTATACTTGCTTAATTCATCTGGGGTAAATGAGGCTGGATGTGTAAGCATAGTATTTAGAAAAAGCACTTCATGTAAGAAGTAATTAAGTAAATGCTTTCTTTTGGGATAAGAGATAGTACATTTAGTGATTAGTTCGGCTAGAGTTTCTTGTGCTGTTTCTTTGTCTCCAATAATTTCTTTGCTCTTGTCCTTATAGGCTTTTGCTAGCAAGGTAGAATCAGAATTGTTCACTAACGGAGCACTAACATGAGTATCATGATATCGTATAATTACTTCAGTTAATGAGTGGAGTAAGTCGATTAATTGTGGCATGTAAAACTCCTTTTAATTCAAAAAACAATACATTAGCAGCGTGTCGCCTGTTTTTGAGAAACCTGCCGGGACATCCAAGTCCCCGGCAGGGACAAAAACAGGCGACAAGTATGCCTCCGGCGGCCCTGGCCGTCCTGGTCCCCCTTGATTTTGATCCCCCTTCGGGCCTCAAAATCTACG
>CANJQE010000200.1 GCA_947476305.1 Legionellaceae bacterium | reverse complement strand
TTGATCCCCCTTCGGGCCTCAAAATCTACGCTCCCCAATGACTGACGCCTTTTCGTATGGCCTTATATTTTTCCTGCGGAAAAACATCCGGCCCTAAGGCTACCAGGGACTACTCGCCCGCGCCTTCGGCTCTCCATGGCTCGCAGCGGTGGTTCTTCTTTCTGCGCAAACGATGCGAGAAGGAGTTACTAATCTGGAAACACTTCATCCAGGTCATTTTCTAAATTCTACTGGTTTCATTGAAAATTGTTCTTGTCCTGCATCGTTTATAGCTAGCAACACCGTTCTTTGTTTATTTATTTCTGACACATACTTTAAATTACTCTCTGTTGAGCATCCTGAAACCCATTATAAATTATTTGAGCTTATCGCAAGCCAGATATGCACGCGTATAAAATCAATACATGACATCGTTATTTCTTTTATTTCTGACTTGGACATGACCAGTTTGTCATTTTTAGACAGAATGGTTTATTCATTAAAACAACCAAAAAAAATAGTACTGGAAGAGCGAGAAATTAACAAAGAATTATTTAAGCAAAGCCCTATATTTGAATCATTTAACAAAGATGAAGTTGATATTTTATTTAATCATTTTGTTATATTGGATGCACCAAAAAATTGTAAACTATTAAGCGAGGTAGAGAAAAATTCCTCCTGCTTTGTGGTTATTTATGGAGCTATTCAGACATGCATAATGCAGAATAACAAGCTTGCTAAATTATCTGTAATTGGTCCAGGAACATTATTGGCTAGTATTGGATGTGTAGATAATACATCATCGTTCAATATGACTTATATTACCTGCGAGCACACAATTTTATGCAAATTATCTGAGTCAGAACTCCAATCGATTAAAACGGATCAACCAGAACTTTGGTATAAATTGTTTTATTTGATCTGTGGATCCTTAGCAGCCTTGAAAAAATCCATCGATAAGCTTGATATACGATTACATACTGAAACCTACAATAGGTAAATACTATGTGCAGAATACTGACTTACCTCGGAAAACCTATAGTAATTGAAGAATTGTTGTATAAGCCTGATAATTCTTTTATCAAGCAGAGCTATAATCCAAAATATATGTCCCATTTACTAAATTTGGCTGGATTTGGAATGGCAGCATGGGATAAAAGATCAAATAATCCCCAATTTCCCTATCTTTATAAAACGCCTCAACTCCCTTTTTATGACGAGAATTTACGTAATCTCGCCGCTAAAATTTCACCTTACTGTCTTCTTGCTCATTTACGAGGTGTTTCATATCATGAAGGACAGATTGTATCTAATCAGAATGTACATCCTTTTATTTTTGCAGGATCAAATGTGGCGCTCGCCCACAATGGTTCTCTGAGTAATTTTGATATAATGCGTTATGATTTACTCGAGTATATTCATCCCAAATACATCAAACACATTCATGGAACTACGGACAGTGAATGGATTTATTCTATTTTTTTATCCCAATTGCCCACCCTAATGGGATCTTATGAGACAGAGGACATTATTAAAGCAGTTATTGAAACATTAACGATTCTGCAACGTGTCCGGCAGAAACGAAATATTAAAATTAACTCGCCAGTTAATCTGTTTATAACTAATGGGGAGTTTATCGCTGCAACCCGGTTTGTACTGGACTACGGATGGCAACCACTGGATGCACAACACCATACTCACTCAGGTTATCATTCACTTTGGTACACCTATGGAGATAGTTATGGTTTTTATAATAATTCATACAAAATGAAGGAAAACAATGCTAAAACAAGTATTATTATTGCTTCTGAACCACTGACTGAAGATACAGCGACTTGGCTGGAAGTCCCTGAATACACGCTTGTCATAGCGAGACCACAAGAAAATGAAATTAAAATAACCTCGAAAGATATTAATTTATAATCCTAAAGCAGGAGGAATCTATTATGGACGCGCAACAAAAGCTAGTTACTCTTATAAACGAAACGGCTACCCCCATAAGTTCTTCTGATTATTCCTCGCTCTTAGATAGGATTGGTGATGCCCGCTTTGTTCTCATTGGAGAAGCAACACATGGAACACATGAATTCTATCAAACACGGATTGAAATTACCCAACAACTCATCGAAAAAAAAGGCTTTATGGGAGTGGCTATAGAGGGTGATTGGCCCGATGCTCATCGTGTTCATCGTTATATACAAGGAAAAAGTGATGATGACAGTAAAACCGCTTTGGACGATTTCCAAAGATTTCCAAGGTGGATGTGGCGCAATACGACTATGCCCCCCTTTCTCAAATGGCTAAGGGAATATAATGATTCCTTAACTTCTCAGGGGAAAATTGGGTTTTATGGACTGGATTTATATAGTCTTAATGCATCCATGCAAGCAGTTATTCGTTATTTAATGAAAGTAGACCCCCATGTAGCAGAGCAGGCAAAAAAACATTATGCATGTTTTGACCATATGAATGTTGACCCTCAAGTGTATGCTTATCTAACCAACTCAAGAGTAAAAAAATCCTGTGTTGCAGAAGTATTAGCGGCGCTTTATGAACTACAGCATCATGCTTTTAAATTCACTCATAATCAGGGCTTAACGGCAGCAGATGATTATTTCTTTGCGGAACAAAATGCTCGTGTGGTTAAAGATGCAGAATCTTACTATCGTTCTATGTTTGAAGGACATGTCGCTTCCTGGAATATTCGTGATACACATATGACCGATACTCTAAATATTTTAGCCGACCATTTAGAACATCATTTTAACAAACCAGCCAAAATCGTTATTTGGGCCCATAATTCACATGTAGGTGATGCACGAGCAACTGAAATGGGAACGCGAGGTGAGCTCAATATTGGTCAATTGATAAGAGAACAACATACGGATACCTACTTGATTGGCTTTTCAACCTATGAGGGATCTGTTACGGCTGCATCTGATTGGGATGAACCAGAACAACACAAAAAAATTGTTCCTGGGCTTAAAGGAAGTTATGAAGAATTATTTCACCAAGTGGGTTATCCCAAATTTATTTTAAATCTAATAGGTAATGAAGAGCTGGAGCATTTCCTTAAAATTCCACGCTTGCAACGAGCTATAGGAGTGATTTATCGACCAGAAACAGAGCGTTATAGCCATTATTTCTTCACGCAGTTACCTTACCAATTTGACAGCATCATTCATTGTGATAGGACGAGCGCGTTGCATGCTCTTGAGAAAAGTCCGGTTGAATTGAAGTAAGAGCGGTTCTAAGTTAAATTCAACACTTATTATCTTATTTAGGTCACGTTAAATTGTAGCCCTACCGACAATTTTCAGCATATTCACAAGTATCTTTGCCAAACCATCCCATTTTTATATTATTCAACGCAGTGATACCATACATTATTATTTTGTTTTGGGAGTAAAGGATGACAAAATACCTTTGCCAATTAATCTTGATTAATTGCTGTCTAATCAGTAATGCAGTGGCGTTGCCTTGGTTTAAGGAGCAAAGCAATCTTGAAAATTCTAATTCTTTTGTAGAAATAGCAAGAAAAGACAACCAAGCGGCTCAATTGAATTATTCGGGGAATTGGATTGGACTGTGTGATAATAGCCAAGCAGTAGAATTAAGTATTAAACATGACAAAGATAAATTATCGATTTCATATGGATTTATGACTGAGAGCTATGTTATTAGTGAAATTAAATCAAGCACTTTGTCTCATACCTCAAGCTCTGAAAACAGCCATGCCACTCTCAAGTGGAGCTCAGATCACGCTGCATTAATTTTCATTCACTCTAATTTATTCAACAATGAATCAGACAATTTAAATAGCTTTTTTAGTAAAGTAACTATGGTTTTACAAGGGGTAGAGCTGACCGTGGATGGTGAGTATTTATATACCAATAATAATATAGGCCCCATTCGGAAAGATACCCTTTCTTGCAATTATCATCGTAAAAATTAGGATTTGCTTGCAGCCCCTAATATCAACACTAATTAATTTCTTCCAGCCATAACACCACCATCGACATTAATGATCTCTCCAGTTATCCAGCTGGACTTCTCACCGAGAAGAAACTCCATCGCGTCAGCAACATCAGATGCTTTACCTACTCTACCAATGGGATGGAAATCATTAAATTTCTGTAAAGTAAGCTCAATTTTATCTTCATCGATAAAGGTTTTGTAGATAGGAGTGATTACTACTGCAGGCGCTACAGCATTAACTCTTATATTGTGCTCTGCCAACTCCATAGCTAAATGTTGGGTAAGTGAATGAAGACCAGCTTTTTGCATTGAATAAGCTGAAGAAGGTGTTGCCTTAATCGCTTGATTTGCCCACATAGACCCAATATTAACTATGGTTCCGCCTCCATTTTTTTTCATGTTTTGAGCCACTGCTTGAGTGATGAAGAAGAACGCCTTGTTGAGGTTTATCTGAAGATCGTAATCCACTCCTTTATGTTCTAAAAAGGATATAGGCTTGAAATAACCGGCAGCGTTGACCAGATATTTAATTCTACGAAGGTCCTCATTTATGTTAATAATAAATTGTGAAACTTGCTCTTGGTCATAAAGATCCATAACTAAAATTTCTACTTTTGACCCCATATTTTCAATTTCAGAGGCAGCATTTATAAGTTTTTGCTTATCCCTTCCGGTAATCAGTATATCTAAACCATCGGCTGAAAGTCTTTTTGCGGTTTCTAGCCCTATGCCACTTGAACCACCAACAAATACAGCTAAATTCTGATTGAACATTTTTCGCTCCTTTTAGTACGCTCTGTCCTATTCAGTATTAAAGAGATACACTACTAAAAAAAGTAAGCACCTTTTGGTTCTCTAAGCACTTTTTGGTATAATTTATTGAAATGACTGAAAAAAAATTGATACAAAAAAAACCTCCTTTGAAAGCAGCTTCGATGGTGGAAATTATTTATGGTTGTAAATGGTCTCTTACTATCTATTCACTGTTGCGAGATGGAATCAATCGTCCTGGAGAAATAGTAAGAGCAGCGTGTCGCCTGTTTTTGAGAAACCTGCCGGGACATCCAAGTCCCCGGCAGGGACAAAAACAGGCGACAAGTATGCCTCCGGCGGCCCTGGCCGTCCTGGTCCCCCTTGATTTTGATCCCCCTTCGGGCCTCAAAATCTACG
>CANJQE010000199.1 GCA_947476305.1 Legionellaceae bacterium | reverse complement strand
GTAGATTTTGAGGCCCGAAGGGGGATCAAAATCAAGGGGGACCAGGACGGCCAGGGCCGCCGGAGGCATACTTGTCGCCTGTTTTTGTCCCTGCCGGGGACTTGGATGTCCCGGCAGGTTTCTCAAAAACAGGCGACACGCTGCAAAAAACATGGGAATAAATACAATACAAATACATAAAGTTGAGACCAAGGCTGGTACGGCAATTTGTTGCGCTCCGTCGAGAATGGCTTCCTCTACTGGTTTGCCTTGTTCTAAGTGCCAATTAATATTTTCAATGGCTACCGTGGCATCATCTACTAAAATCCCTACAGCAAGCGCTAATCCACCTAAAGTCATAATGTTAATTGTTTCACCTAAGGCCGAAAGTAGGGTGGTGGAGGCAATGATGGATAAGGGGATGGATACAGTAATGATTAAGGTACTTCGCCAGCTGCCTAAAAATAATAAAATCATCAATGCAGTTAAGGCAGCAGCAATAACTCCTTCGGTAATTACACCTTTAATTGCAGCAGTAACGAAGATGGATTGATCTGCAAAAAAAGCCAAATTAAGTCCGGCAGGCATAATCTGTTTGACTTGGGGAATTAAGGATTTAATACGATTAACAATTTCAATGGTTGATGCATCACCGGTTTTTTGTACGGACATCATCACAGCACGTTGGCCGTCTACACGCACAATGTTAGTTTGTGGAGGGAAGCCATCACGAGCATGAGCTACATCGCGAATATAAAGAACACGTTCAGGAGTAGCTTTTACTGGTAAATTATTTAGCTCTTCGACACTTAAAGGACTGCCATTTAATTTAACTATGTATTCATATTTGCCAATTTTTTGCGTGCCGCCGGGTATAATTAGATTTTGTGCATCAACAGCTGAATTCACTTCTTGAGCAGAAACCCCATATTTTTGCATGGCCTGAGGATCAAGATCTATCTGAATTTGTCGTACTTTTCCTCCATAAGGATAAGGTAAGGAGGCTCCTGGTACATTAACTAATTGAGTCCGTAAAAAACTGTTACCAAAGTCAAAGAGATTTTGCTCTGGTATGGTAGGACTTGATAATACCAGTTGTAAAATAGGGACGGAGGAGGCTGTATAATTTAAAATAAGTGGTGGTAATGTGCCTGGAGGTAAGGAGCGTAACATCGTTTGTGCTAAAGCGGTGACCTGGCTCAACGCAATATTGATGTTTACTTTCGGCTGAAAAAAAATTTTAATCACGCCAACGCCGATTAATGATTGGGACTCAATATGCTCCACATCGTTTACAATAGTGGGGACAACACGCTCAAACACACTAGTAATACGATTAGCCATATCTTCGGGTGGCATTCCAGCATAACTCCATACCACACTGACCACTGGAATATTAATATCAGGAAAAATATCTGTTGGTGTACGCATTAGAGTTAAAGGCCCAATAATAAGTAGCATTAAGGCCAATACAATAAAAGTATAAGGTCGCGAAAGCGCGATGCGCACAATCCACATAGCTGTCCATGTCACCAATCAAATTAAAGCTCAGAGTACAACAGCAGCTAAAGAAAATCTATAATCCTCATTGTCAGGGGTAGGTAATTTTTACTTACTAGCAATAGGGGGAGATGTTTTGTATCCTTAGGAAAAGCTGTTATGATGGACGGTTTGAATAAGCTTTTGATACAGTGTGTATGGTGTAAAAAAGGGACTATTGCTTTAGTAGCAAAAAATTGTTTATTTTTTATGCTATTATTAAGCTCTCCTTAAGCTTGCTTGATTTATAATGATGTCAATTGTGTGGTTTTAGTACTAAAAGGAATGCAATGAGCACCCAAAAGCACTCACTTACTGTCTTTAGTTTGACTATGATTACGGTTGGTTCCGTAGATAGCATTCGTAATTTACCTGCCACGGCTTTATTCGGCAGTCAATTGATTTTCTATTTTACTTTAGCAGCACTTTTTTTTCTAATTCCCACCGCTTTAGTTTCAGCTGAATTAGCATCAGGTTGGGCTAAACAAGGTGGTATTTACATTTGGGTGAAACAGGCTTTTGGTAAGCGCACAGGCTTTTTAGCTATTTGGTTGCAATGGATTGAAAATGTAATTTGGTATCCTACAATTCTTTCTTTTGTGGCAGGAACCGTAGGTTATTTAATTAATCCGTCCTTAACAAGTAATCCGTATTTTCTTTGGTCAGTAATCGTCACCTGTTTTTGGGGGGCCACCTTTCTCAACCTAAGAGGCATGAGTTCTTCTGCGATGTTTAGTAATGTTTGCTCCCTTGCCGGTCTATTATTGCCGATGTCCTTAATCATAGGTTTAGGCGTTGTATGGATGGTTCAGGGGAATCCACTGCAAATTAGCTTTGATATTCCTTCTATTGTCCCTCACTTAGCGGATAAATCAATGTGGGTTTCTCTAACAGCAATTATGATGTCGTTTTGCGGTATTGAAATAGCCACAGTTCATGCTAATGATGTGAAGGATCCTCAACATGCTTTTCCTAAAGCGCTTATTTATTCAGTGGGCATTATTTTGGTCACTTTAATCTTAGGTTCTTTAGCCATTGCCATTGTATTACCAGGAAAAGACATTAATTTAGTTGCTGGAATTATGCAGGCCTTTGAGGCTTTTTTTAATAATTATAATATGCCTTGGATGATGCCTGTAGTTGCTATTATGTTAGTGTTAGGTGGACTTGGCGGCGTTAGTAATTGGATTATCGCACCTACCAAAGGTTTATTAGTTGCAGCGGAAGAAGGAAATTTACCGGAAATTTTTCAACGCGCCAATAGTAGAGGGGCGCCGGTAGTGATGTTATATACGCAAGCTATTATCGTAACGGTTTTATCCGCTCTATTTTTATTTATGCCTAGTGTCAATGGCTCATATTGGCTATTAACCGCCTTAGCTGCCCAATTATATATGTTAATGTACTTTATTATGTTTATTGCAGCGATTAAATTGCGTTTTAGTGAGCCAACTCATCATCGGCCTTTCAAAATTCCTGGTGGTATTTTAGGCATGTTTTTTATAGCTGGAATTGGAATTACCGGTGTTGTAGGTACGTTTATTGTTAGTTTTATACCTCCACAAGACATTAATGTAGGTAGTTTATTCAATTATGAAATGACCCTAATCTTAGGTTTAACCGTGATGTGTGCACCGCCCTTTATTTTCTCTTGGTTACAAGCTTCTAAAGACTCCGATTTGGAGCCAGCACTTTAAATAGCAGGGAAGAAGAGCTATGCTACTCTTCCCTAAATCTGCAATCAAATATTAATGACTAAGGCAAATTACATTCAAGAATTAATCGCTGATTTAATAGCACGTTTGCCTGAGCTTGAATGGAAGATTAGCAGTTTAAATCCGTTCTTACTGAGTCAATCCATATCTAAAAATTTATTTCGTAGCCAAGATTTAACAGCAGCCGCTTGTATCAAGGAGCTTAAAGTAGATATTCATGTGTTAAGTACGCAAAATAATGAGCGTAGCGCTCAATATTTGGCAGTGCAGGTGAAGCAAAAAATCAGTGTTTTGGTTGGTTTGTGCAAAGTACAACAAAAAAAGAAAAATGAAAATAAGAAGGCCAACTTTGGTATGGCGATGCTGAGTACTCGACAGCAATGGTTACACTCTTTAGAGCATGATGTTGAAGTATTGATAAAACAACAAGAGGCTCTTGCAAAAAGATCCGCACAAATGCAGTTTAATAACACAGTGCCTTCAGTATTATTAAACTTAAAAGCAGAGTTGGGTGAGGTAGAAAAAAAATTAACTTTAGCAAAAGAGGCTTTGAATAAAGCGTTTCAAAATGCTGCTTATAATAATAAATAATCCTCATAGCTAGGACCTGATTAATGGGTGTACTATATTTCTAAGATGGATTTTTTTATAAGAGGCCCTATGTCAACTGCAAAAAACCACTTAACAGTCGCATTAACTTTTGATTTTGATGCTGAATCCGGAATGATTGCCCTGGGGCATCAAAACAATCCAGCAATGATATCACGTGGCCAATATGGAGCCTATGTAGGCGTTGAGCGTCTTTTAAAACTGTATCAAAAATACCAATTACCTGCTACTGCGTATATTCCTGGATTCACCATTAAAAAATATCCTGATCAATGTAAAAAAATTCGTGATACGGGTATAGAGATTGGGCATCATGGGTGTATCCATGAGATGCCTGATAGTAAAAATCCTGAGGAACAAAAAGAAATTATTGAATCAGGGCTTGAGGCTATGGAGCGCATTTTAAATATAAAACCACAAGGTTATCGAGCTCCTTTTTTAAAGCAAAATCAAACAACGTATGAACTACTGTCTCATTATGGGTTTGACTATGATTCCAGTGAATGCCGCCAAGAATATCCGTATTATATTCAATGCAAAGAAAAGGAACTAGTAGAAATTCCAACCAAACTGGAGTGGAATGATACTCCTTTGTATTTTGATTTCTCTACTTCATCGCTATTTCCTATTGCACATGATCCTAAAGTAATAGAGCAAATTTGGTGTGATGAATTTACTGGCATGTATGAGGATGATAATAAAGCCTGTTATGTACATGTAGTTCATCCTTTTTGTACAGGCCATTCTTATCGTATGAAAATTTACGAACGTTTTATTCAATTTATTCTACAGCACCCAAATGTAGAGTTTTTAACAGTCAATGAGATATGTCAGCGTTTCAAAAATAATACTTTATGAATGCAGGGCGTGTCCTCATTAAAATTGATCAATGGGGGCGGATTAAAGATATTGCTCGCTCGTAAAGATGCCATTGGAGTAACAGCAAAGATAAGTGCATATTCTATATTTTAGTTTTTGTTTTACGGATAAATAAAAAGCTAAATTAATTTAGAGGCATGGCTTATTAAACTCTTTTCTAAGTCTGTTGTTAAATAAAATTATGGGTTACAGTATTGACGCCTACATAGAACTAAACAGGAGTTTATACGATGTCAGATAATAAATTTACAAATATTACTAAGGACATTAGCACTCAATTAGCGAAAATGCGTAAGGAAATGCCAGAGGTAATGGCTGGTTTTTCTGCCGCTGCGAGCCATGGAGAGCCGAAGGCGCGGGCGAGTAGTCCCTGGTAGCCTTAGGGCCGGATGTTTTTCCGCAGGGAAAATATAAGGCCATACGAAAAGGCGTCAGTCATTGGGGAGCGTAGATTTTGAGGCCCGAAGGGGGAT
>CANJQE010000198.1 GCA_947476305.1 Legionellaceae bacterium | reverse complement strand
TCCCCGCCTTCGCGGGGATGACAGATATTTTATATAAATAATAATTATTTTATTGGTAGTATTGTTGGATCAAGATTCAACCTAGATAAAATATATGAGTAATCTTGTTGGGGCATGATCAGAGCTATTAGGTTAAGGTGTCTTTCCCGCGAAGGCGGGAATCCATTGATGATTTAGCACTATGCTAATACAGGGATGGTTCCCCGCCTTCGCGGTTATGACAGATATTTTATATAAATAATAATTATTTTATTGGTAGTATTGTTGGATCAAGGTTCAACCTAGATAAAATATATGAGTAATCTTGTTGGGGCATGATCAGAGCTATTAGGTTAAGGTGTCTTTCCCGCGAAGGCGGGAATCCATTGATGATTTAGCACTATGCTAATACAGGAATAGCTCCCCGCCTTCGCGGGGATGACAGATTAAGAGGTTTTCCGACGTCCTGAGGACAAGCCGCTGGACGTTGGGATGAGCAAAATCTTAAGGGGTGTCATTAGATCTCTGCACAAACCTATGTCAGATTTGTGCGGGATGTTGTTTAAGCGACAAGAAAGCTGTAAGGAATTTTAATGAACCGAATTGATAAAACCTTAGCAAATTTAAAAGCTAATAATAAAAAAATGCTTAGTCCTTATATTACTGCAGGTGATCCTCATCCTGAGGTGACAGTTAATTTAATGCATGAATTAGTTAATGCAGGGGCTGATATTCTAGAACTAGGAATTCCTTTCTCTGATCCAATGGCCGAGGGACCTGTAATTCAACGTGCTATGGAAAGGGCGCTTACTTATTCTATAAGTACTAAAGATGTATTAGAAATGGTTCGTAAATTCCGCCAGAAGGATGAAGAAACGCCTATAATTATCATGGGCTATTTAAACCCAATAGAACAGTTAGGCTATGAGTATTTTGCAAAAGAGGCAGTAAAGGCAGGAGTGGATGGTACTATTTTGGTTGATTTGCCTCCTGAAGAAAGTGACGAGGTGGCGAAAATATGGGCTACTTATGGCTTATATTCTATCTATCTATGCTCACCTACGACTTCAGCACAAAGAATGGTTTTAATTGAACAGTATGCGAAAGGATATCTTTACTATGTCTCTTTAAAAGGAGTGACTGGTTCTGATACCTTAAATACTGAAGTCTTAAAAACTCAATATCAAGAACGTAAAGCCCAGACTAAATTACCTTTAATGGTTGGTTTTGGTATAAAAACTCCTGAAATGGCTGCAGAAATTGCTGGTTTTGCAGACGGAGTGATTGTAGGAGCTGCTTTAATTTCAATTATTGAAGAAGCTTATGCAGCAAAAAATGATTTTATGACCGCTGGTGCGCGTTTAATCCATGCTATGCGCCAAGCCATTGACAAAAACGGAACAAAATAAATGACAGAATCAACTGAAAAACGAGCTCATTTTATTCGACAATTAGTTACAGAAGAATTAGCAAGTGGTAAACATCAATCTCTAGTAACACGTTTTCCTCCCGAGCCTAATGGCTATTTACATGTTGGTCATGCGAAATCAATTTGTTTGAATTTTGGCTTGGCTGAAGAGTTTAAAGGGAAATGCTTTTTACGTTTTGACGATACTAATCCCATAAAAGAAGAGGAAGAGTATGTTAATGCCATCATCGATGATGTCCGCTGGTTAGGTTTCGAATGGTGCGCAATGACTCACTCTTCTGATTATTATCAAGAGCTTTATGATTTTGCTGTTTATTTAATTAAAAAAGATCTGGCCTATATTGATAGTTTAACTATGGAAGAAATTAGGGAGTATCGCGGGAACTTACAAGTTCCTGGCCGTGAAAGTCCTTATAGAAATAGACCGGTTGAAGAAAGTTTAGATCTATTTCACCGTATGAAAGAAGGGGAGTTTCCTGATGGGACGCATGTTTTACGTGCGAAAATCGATATGAAATCAGGGAATATTAATATGAGGGATCCTGTTTTATATAGGATTCGTCATGTGAACCATCAACGTACAGGAAATCAGTGGTGTATTTATCCTATGTATGATTATGCCCATCCTATTTCTGATGCTTTAGAGAAAATCACTCATTCTTTATGTACTTTAGAGTTTCAAGATCATAGACCTTTATACGATTGGTTAGTAGAAAATCTTCCTTTACCTGCAAAACCAGTACAAACTGAATTTGCACGCCTTAATCTCTCCCATACCGTAACGAGCAAACGCAAGTTGCGCGAATTAGTGGAGAAAAACATTGTCACTGGTTGGGATGACCCTCGCCTACCCACCTTAAGAGGTATGCGCAAACGAGGCTATCCTCCAGCAGCGATAAGACAATTTTGTGAGTTAATTGGTATATCACGAAGTGATTCTGTAATTGATATGTCACTTTTAGAGGAATGTGTTCGCACGGAATTTAATAAAACTGCAAAACGTGCTTTATGTGTTTTAGATCCACTGAAAGTCGTAATTGAAAATTATCCAGAAGGTAGAGTAGAGCAACTTAAAGCACATTTTTATCCACAAGATCCTGAATCTGCAAGTCGTGAAATTCCTTTTTCTAGAGAGATATACATCGAGCGCTCTGATTTTATGGAAGATCCTCCCAAAAAATACTTCCGTTTATTTCCTGGTTCAGAGGTTCGTTTAAGACATGCCTATGTCATTAAATGCCATGAAGTAATTAAGAATAATGAGGGTGAGATTATAGAATTACGCTGTACTTATGATGAAAATACTTTAGGGAAAAACCCGGAAGATAGAAAAATAAAAGGTGTTATCCATTGGGTATCTTGTGAACAGGCTTATCCTGTGACTATTTATCAGTATGATCGTTTATTTAATGATGCAAACCCAGCGCGTGAAGAGGATTTTTTACAATTTATAAATCATGATTCCTTAGGTACTCAAAAAGCATTCTGTGAACCAATATTAGCTAATCAAGTGGAAGGTGAGGTTTTTCAGTTTGAACGCCTAGGGTACTATTGCGTCAATAAAGTCACAGACAATAAAGTTGAGGCCTTTCATCGCGTGGTCGATTTAAAAGATACCTGGGGCAAAATAAGCTAAGGGGAAGCTATGTTACATTTATATAATTCTTTGACAAGAAAAAAAGAAGCATTTAAACCCTTAGTGCCTGGAAAAATTGGCATGTATGTCTGTGGTATTACTGTCTATGATCTCTGTCATCTAGGACATGCTCGTTCTATGGTTTGTTTTGATGTGATAGTGCGCTATTTGCGTTCACAAAATTACGATGTAACCTACGTCCGTAATATTACCGACATCGATGATAAAATTATTGCTCGCGCTAATGAGCGTGGGGTTCCAATTGACGAGTTAACCAATCAATTTATTAAAGCAATGCATGAGGATGCCAAGGCATTAAACATTTTACCTCCTGATTTAGAACCTCGCGCCACAGGGCATATTAATACAATCATTCCCTTAATTGAGCGCCTATTAGAAAAAGGTAATGCCTATCTTAGTGATAATGGCGATGTATGTTATCAGGTCGATTCTTTTGCAAAATACGGTAAATTATCTAATAAAGATATTGATAGCTTAATTTCTGGCTCGCGAATAGAAATAGTTAAAGAAAAACGCTCCCCTTTAGACTTTGTATTATGGAAACAAGCGAAAGAGGGCGAACCCAGTTGGTCATCACCTTGGGGAGAGGGGCGTCCTGGTTGGCATATTGAGTGTTCCGCTATGGCAATGCATGAATTAGGGGAGCAGTTTGATATTCATGGTGGAGGCTTAGATTTACAATTTCCTCATCACGAAAATGAAATCGCGCAAAGTGAGGCTGCATCAGGAAAAACTTTTGCAAATTATTGGCTTCATGTAGGTATGTTGCAAGTTAATAATGAAAAAATGGCTAAGTCAGTAGGTAACTTTTTTACTATTGAAGATGTATTAAAAAATCATCATCCTGAAGTAATTCGCTATTTTCTTTTAAGCAGTCATTATCGTAGTCCATTGAATTATTCTGAAGAGAACTTACTAAATGCAAAAAAAGCATTAATGCGATTGTATCAAAGCATTAAAGATATCCCTGCTCAAGACGATACATTAGATGAGCACTGGATAAATCAGTTTACTCAAGCTATGAATGATGATTTTAATACACCGATTGCTTTATCAGTTCTATTTCAATTAAGCCATGAGGTGAATAAAAATAATTCAACTGTTTTAGCGACAACACTTAAGTATTTGGCTGGATTAATGGGGCTGTTACAAGAAGAACCATCATCGTTCTTACAGTCAGGTTTTGCTGAAGATGATAAAGCAATGATAGAACAACTTATTGCGGAGCGATTTCAAGCACGAGTTGAAAAAAACTGGAGTAGAGCGGATCAAATAAGAGCAGAATTATTAGCACAAGGTATTGAATTAGAGGATGGGGCCAACGGTAGTACTTGGAGAAAAATATTAGAATAATCTAGAAATTAATGTTTAATTTCTAGATTATTCCTCTATTGGTTGGATAAAAATTTAAACAGTGGCTATACTTACACTAATTATACAGAAAAATTTTATTTTTTTGTATCTGTTGGGTGTAAGGAGATAGCCATGAATTATTTAATTGGCGGTGAAGCTAATGATGCAATTAAATCCGCTATTAATAATGCGCTTCTATCAAAGAAAAACCCCAGCACTCAAAAATCCAGTATAAAAATACCCTCAAATCTAATAGTTAAAGACAATAGTAATAATGCCGCTGAGGAGATCAGTGCCAAAGCCAGTATTAATAATAGTGATAGAGTTATTGATAATCTAAACACTAGTATTAAAAGTAGTACGAATACTAAGAGCGAAGCAACCGATACAGTAAGCAATGGAGCTTTTGTTGCATCTGGTGGTGCAGTTCAAGTTGAGATTTTAAACTCAGATTCTGGCTATGATAATAAAGTATATTGGTCTACAGATGATTTTCAAACCAAAAATTATGTTGGCATCGATAATCAGACAAGTAGTTTTAATATAGGTGATTTTGCGGCCGGTACTCAAATTAAGTTTGGTATCGATAATGGAGAGGATGGTCTTTATAAAACGGGTAGTGCTTCAGACAACTCTCGCTGCGAGCCATGGAGAGCCGAAGGCGCGGGCGAGTAGTCCCTGGTAGCCTTAGGGCCGGATGTTTTTCCGCAGGGAAAATATAAGGCCATACGAAAAGGCGTCAGTCATTGGGGAGCGTAGATTTTGAGGCCCGAAGGGGG
>CANJQE010000197.1 GCA_947476305.1 Legionellaceae bacterium | reverse complement strand
TTAACACCATTAGTGATGATGCAATTAGTACTGTTGAGAATGAGTTAAATAATAGGCCAAGAAAGTGTTTAAACTATAAAAGTCCTATTGAAATTTTTAACACAAACTAGAGGCGGCAAAGTTGCGATAACTAGTTGGATCCGCCAAACAAATTCGTGAAGATGCCAATGAAACCATTGATTACGATGAATATGCAGAAGATATCCGGCAGTTATTAGATAAGCACATTGCCGGAATAGAAGTGAAGGAGCCAGAAGGCGCCTATTTGGTCGGTAATTTGGGTAAGAATGTTAAGCCGCAAGACTTAACGGATGATGAAGCCCGCAACCAAACTGATAAAATAACCGGCCGAATTACCAAGATGATTCAACAAGACTTAGCAGACGATCCTTATGCTCAAGAGTATTTCTCTAACCTGCTAAAGAAAGCCCTAGCCGACACCAAAGCCATGTTTGATGCACCGGTTAAACAATACATCTTGTTTGCTGACTTCGAACAGGATGTCAAAGAGCGCAAGGTGGAGGGTATGCCCAACGCATTTGCTGACGCTGATGGCAAACAAAATAAACATGCCCAAGCTTACTACGGTTTATTCAAACACCTATTTGATACAACGCTGCGAAGGGATGCTGAACTAGATGATGACAAGATGGTTAAATATGCATTTGAAATTGACGATGTGGTTAAAACAGCGGTGGCTGAATACTCTATTAACCCTGCTGAGATTGAAAATGCCATTAGCATGAAATTATTACCCATGCTGTTTGCTGATTTAGGGATTGAGAATGCAGAGCGATTCATTCAAGAAGTGCTGCAAATTACAAGGCTGGGACTTTCTCGTAAATAAGGAGCGTTCATGACAAACACAAGTACTGAAATACGAACGACCACGCAAGAGTGTGGTGTGTTTACTTATGGAGAGAAAATAATCCATTACGATGTGATCCGTAAAGCGCCCGAACCACGCTGTGATAATAATGTTATTAATGGTAAGAAACCCTATAAGGCTACCAGGAAAGTAATTATAAAAGTTCATCCTAATCAGCGTGTAGTGGCAACTGCACCGCATGATGCCACCAGTGAAGTATTACAGGAAGCCATACTCAAACGCGCTCGTTGGATTTGGAAGAGTATCAAGGAGTTTGCCTCACAGCATGATTATGTTTTGCCGAGGGAGTATGTAAGCGGAGAAACTCAATTTTACCTTGGTCGAAGATATGTATTGAAAGTATTAAGTCAACCTGATGAGGTTAGCACGGTGAAGTTACTTCGTGGTAAGTTGGAAGTAACCCTAGACAATGAGCATGCTAACAGATCAAAACAAGTTAAAGCATTAATTGAACAATGGTACTTACATCACGCCAAGAATGTTTTTCATGAGCGCTTACAGAGCCTACTACCTAAAGCAACATGGGTAGAAGGAGTACCGTCTTTTCGAATTATGCCTATGAAAAAACAATGGGGAAGTTGCTCTATCAAAGGTAATTTAATGCTAAATCCACATCTAGTCAAAGCGCCAAAAGAATGCATTGATTACGTGATATTGCATGAGCTTTGCCATATTGCAGAACATAACCACAGTGACAAATTCTGGCGGTTGTTGACTCAGGTTATGCCTAATTGGAAAGAGGTTAAGGCTAAGCTGGATGATATGGCGGAGATGTATTTAAATGAGTAAATTTAAACATCTAAGGGATATCATGTTTAGAGAGACACAAAAATGAGTTAAAGCGATATAAATTATTCGCCAACGATTCATCCTTTAAGGCTTCTTGGACTCAAAGTATGCAACGTATGATAGGTAAATAATGAAACTAAAAAAAATGTATATTAAAAACTTTAGAGCTTATCAAGATATTACAACTCCATTTGATGAAGAATTTAATGTTATTGTTGGAAAAAATGATATTGGAAAATCCACGATTTTAGGGGCTTTAGCAGTTTTTTTTGAACACGAAACTATCAAAATAGATAATAGTGACCTTAGCATAATACTCTTAACATGTCAGGGCAATGACTATCGAGATTGCGGTGGGGAGTTTATAAGTATTTAACTTCTCAATTTCCGAATCAAACTTACCCCACACCCAATAATTTGGGCTGTTACTTCGTTGGAACCTACACGTATATTAGCCCAGTCATTATTTAGGCTAGCTAACTCATATTCTTCCATATCATTCGAGGCTGATAGCTGCTTATATTTTCGAATCGTTACCTCTTGCCCATCTTTAAGTAAAGCAACCACAAAATCGCCTGGATTTGGTTTGGTAAAAGGATCAACTATGAGCACATCCCCTGCTCGAACCTCCGGTGTCATACTTTCATCTATCATTTTCAGCGCAAATGCTTTATCGCTTAATTTTGGTAATAATACCGCATTAACAGAAATAAAAACTACCTCGTTAGTTGGATCTTGATCACGAATCGAACTGATATATGATTCTGCATAACACGCCTGTTGAGCGTCCAAAAGCGGAATTAAATGGGTAGGATTTTTTACTTTTTTAACCTGTATATCGTCCGACAAACACATTAAAAAGGCAGGAGAAACATCCAACGCTTGTGCCAGTTGCTTGATTTCTTCTGGCCCAGGGGTACGAGTGCCTTGCTCCCAATTAGTTAGGCGCGTTTGTTTCAGATTACCAGCAAGTTCCCCCAGAGCTTTAAGTGTTAAGCCCTTTGCTTTTCTGGCTTCAAGGATACGCTTGCCAATTTCTTTTTTTATGTTGAGTTCAGTCAAATTTACCCCAAAAAAGTATAGTTTATCTATTGATATATCACGTTTCGTGATATATAGTGAAGTCTATTATTCACATCTCGTGATATATAAGTTTAATTTTAATAAATATATCACACTATGAAATTAAAAACGAGGATCAACAGGGACAGGTGCAATGATGGATTTTGTCATAAATGGTGATGAGCTGTCGGCAATGAGTGGCTTACCTCATATCCAGCAATTGACTTATCTCAGAGGAATAAGACCGTATATGGATGTGAAAACAGGAATAACAGGTATCAAACGGCGAATTAGTCATCAATCGATATCTGAACAGCTCTACATTGAGCCGCATCAAGGAATTAAAAGCCAAAGCTTTTCTCGCGATCAAGTACGTCGTGCTGTTTATGGGTTGGTTCGTGCAGGCTTGATTGAGGTTCAATCGGATGGCATGCAACTCATTTTAAAATGTTTATTAGCTTCAATGGGTTATTCTGCCCCAAATAAAGCCGCCATAAACCCGCCACAGAAAGCCGCTATAAAGCCACACGAGAAAACCCTTGTAAATACTAAGGCTCCTGAGGCTGAAGATGTAAAAGCCGACATAGGTAAACCACCAAAAGCCGCCATACCTCTAAAAGAAGATAATTATATTTATTTATTATTACAACGCTTCGACCATTTCTGGCGTATGTACCCCGAAAAAAAATCTCGTGAACGTGCCTTTGAGGTATTCCAACAAATCAATCCAGATGAATCCCTGTTACGAACCATGCTGCAAGCGCTTGATAATCAAATCAAAAACCGCAAAGCAAAAGAAATACATGGCGAATGGGTTCCAGCCTGGAAATATCCAACGACCTGGTTAACACAAAAATGCTGGGAAGATGAAGTAAAAATTGAATTAACGCAGGAGAAAAGGAATGAGAAGCGCCGCCCAAATACTGAAAACACAGCCTGTGATCCATTCTGGAATCCAGAAACAGGAGATACAGCAAGTACAGGTGAAGATGAATGCGAGCAAAGCAACGTCATCAACTTCCAATGCTACAGACAGCAGTAAGAAGCGTATTGAAAACCTATTCACTCGCTTTGCTGTCTTTTACGGGCATTTATGGCGCAGCCAGTTTAAGAGCGATGGATTTTTGGAGTTTGCCAAAAAAGAATGGCTGGAAGGTTTAAGTCAATTCAGTGATGAGATTTTGAATCAGATCATTATTGATTGCCGCGACCATTGCGAAATGCCTCCTACCCTGCCGCAAATGATTGGCTTTTGTCGTGATATCAAAAAGCGAAATGCTTTTTATGTCGCATCCGAAAAATATCAACCAGCAAGTCAAAAAGTGGTTGAAGAAAATATCAAGCAGTGCAAAGCCTATTTATTTAAATAACTTAAAGGAGAAGCGATATGTTGGTTTTAACAAGAAAAGTTGGGGAATCTGTTGTTATCAGTGAGGACGTTTACTGCACTGTAGTAGGTTATCGGGATGGTGAAGTTCGCCTTGCTTTTGATGCCCCTCAATCGATTCCGGTTCATCGTGATGAAATTCAAAGACGCATTTACCGAGAGCGCCAAAAAGATCAATGGTTCAATGACTTTTCTCCCAATAAGGAAAGCATTGTTGACCGTTTAATTAGCAAATTCAAGCACGGATTGAAATCTGCTTAAAAACATAAAATTGAGGATTATAAGGTATGAAGGAACAAGAAGAACAAGGAGTAACGGTTAAAGACCGTGCCCGTCAAAAGTTAAGGCGTGATTTAGGCGGTGTGATTGAACAAGCACTAAGTGACCCTAAAACCGTTGAAATTATGCTCAATGCGGATGGCAGACTTTGGCAAGAACGCTTAGGTGAAACCATGCGTTGTATTGGTAACATCACTGAGGCAAGGGCAGAATCCATCATCAAAACAGTGGCTGGATTTCATGGTAAAGAGGTAACACGTTTTAATCCAATATTAGAGGGTGAACTGCCACTGGACGGCTCTCGTTTTGCAGGACAGCTACCACCAGTGGTAACAAAGCCAACCTTTGCCATTCGGAAAAAAGCCATATCGATTTTTACCCTTGATGACTATGTGCAATCGGAGATCATGACAGAAGCGCAATGTGAGGCGATTAAAAATGCTGTGGTTGCACATCGCAATATCCTGGTCATTGGGGGTACGGGTTCCGGTAAAACTACCCTGGTAAATGCCATTATCAATGAGATGGTGAGACACGCCCCTGCTGAGCGCGTTTTTATTATTGAAGACACTGGTGAAATTCAATGTTCTGCTGAAAATTGCGTCCAATATCACACCACACTTGATGTCAACATGACTCAACTTCTCAAAACTAATCTTACCCCAATAAAGTGGACACCTACCTATGCAGATCTATCAAGACATTCAACCTCATGTGGCGTTTTATAGTCAATAGAAGAATGCATTCTTTTTTTATTATAGTATCCTTCTATATATTGAAAAATACTTCTGTGAGCTTGC
>CANJQE010000196.1 GCA_947476305.1 Legionellaceae bacterium | reverse complement strand
TGATCCCCCTTCGGGCCTCAAAATCTACGCTCCCCAATGACTGACGCCTTTTCGTATGGCCTTATATTTTCCCTGCGGAAAAACATCCGGCCCTAAGGCTACCAGGGACTACTCGCCCGCGCCTTCGGCTCTCCATGGCTCGCAGCGTACGGAATCCGCTCATGCCTACTCTTATTGGCGGTAATGGAAATACACTATCTTAATCAATTGATTCCTAACTATGGTTTGTTAGTTTCAAACCAACAATTGCAATGAGGATTAAGGCAAGACAAGCAATACGAATTAGTGTGGTGGGCTCGCCAAGGAAGTAGATACCATAGATGACCGTTCCTACCGCACCAATGCCCGTCCAAATAGCATATGCTGTTCCAATAGGTAAGACTTTTAATGACTGAGAAAGAAGTAAAAAACTTATTATCATGGCAGATACAGTCATTAATGAGGGGTAGAGTTTGGTAAATCCTTCTGTATATTTTAAACCAACGGCCCAAAAAATTTCAAAAATTCCTTCTAATATCAAATAAAGCCATGCCATAATTATCCCGACCTTGAGTAAAATTTTTTTTAATTTAGTACTCTAATATAAAGAATAGATGAAATGAAAACAATGACTTATAGAGGCTGTAGCTCTTCCAGTATTGCTTAGGTCGCTGTTTGTACTAAGGTTAAGACTAAGACCTACTATAATTGTAACTCATCCATACTATAGGTATTTATACCTATAGTATTTCATATGCCCACATGTGTACAATAATTATACCAACCAATTACTGTGAGTAAGCTATCATGGATAAATATAATCGTATTTTTATCATTGGCCATCCTGGAGCAGGAAAAGGTCTTCTGGCCAGGAGCTTAGCAGAGAAGCTCGGATGGAGATTTATTGATGCAGATTTAGGCTTAGAAGCTAAGTTTGGACGAACATTAATCCACATTCTCGGTAATGAGGGTATAGAACAATTTAATAAATGCCAAGAGGAAGCCTTAGAAACTCAGTTAGCTAATAAAAAAATCGTTGTTGCAACAGATGGAAGTATTGCTTACTCGGAAAAAAGCAGACAATTACTCTCCTCAGCCTTTGTGGTTTTTTTAAAGACCAGTACTGCAATACAATTAGAGCGTAGTATTCGCAATCAAGAACCGCTCTTGGCAATCCAATCGCTTGAGCACTTGCTTGATAAACTTCACGAAGAACGCGATGATTTATATGAGCAAATAAGTGATTTAACCATCAATGGCAACAGCAGCGACCTTGAAAAGCATTTAGCTATTATTGAAGCTGTAGTAAATAAAGAAGACGCCGCATCCACGAGTGACAAGCTAATTTTGAGAAAAAGTGATTTAACTCAATTTCATAGGACTGGACATTTTCCAGTACAACTATCAAAACAACAGGCAAGCTGCCTTAAATTAGTAGCTGAAGGCCAAAGCTCAAAAGCGATTGCTCGTTCAATGAATATTTCTTATAGAACTGTGGAAGGTTATATTGCGCAGCTAATGGAGCAATTAGGTTGCACTTCTAGCAAAGAGTTAATTGCTCTTTATCATAAGAAACATTGATTTTATTGTCATAATTTATGTAAGAGAACTAGAAATTTGGTTTAAAAACCTACTTTGATTTTTTGGATAAGTGATTGATTATTTAGGTAAATAACTAGCTATAGATTAACCATATAACTAAGGATGTCATTCCCGTGAAGACGGGAATCCATCCATGCTTTGGTGCCATGCTAATTCAAGAATGGATCCCCGCCAACGCGAGGATGGTATATTTTAGACAAAATGAAATTAATTTTACTATAAAAACCTTAGCTTAACGGCTATGGGGTTAACCCCCACGGAGAAAGACTAAGGAGTATCTTTCATTTGTATGCTTGCAGCTACATTATCAAAACGTGCAGTTTCTGAATACCATTTATGGCCATTAGAAACGACAGCAAGCCCTAGGTAAATTTCTTTGTTCATAGGTAGTACTTTACTTTCAATTTTGGTCCAATTAATGTCATCCGGTGATAAATACGTTGTAAAGGTATCTCCCTTACGCACTATTTTAAGCCAATAAGGCGTTGTTGCTATGGAAATACCATAGCCAGAAGTACTTCCATTGCTAGTCTGTCGCAATTTGTATTGAGCCAATTTTCCATCCGGTCTTGGATTGATATAAACACCTATATTTTTTGCATTAGACGCTAATGATTCTCTCATCATTAAGCCAGCAGAAGAATAAGTCTCTGGTAAATCGACACGAGCAGAAATAAGACCATCATTTTTTAGCTTTTTATAAACAAAAGTAAATGAATCATTCGTTCCCTCAATCTGGTTACCATAACTTCTTACAGTGAATGTACCTTCTAAATAACCTGCTTCACCATTATAACTCTCAAGGTTTAGAGAAATATTTTTACTTTCCCATCCTTTCGGCAATGGCGCGGGAATAATCTCCGTGCGCAGAATCGATTGAGTTTTTGCTGCAACATTATCAGTAACACCATAAATAACACCTTTAGTGGCGATGGTGCGCTCATCTAGGTGTTTAATTGCTGAAGGGTAATCATAGGCGATGCCTAATTTGTTAAAAGAAGACGCTCTTATCAACTTAGAGGCATTCGGTGCATTAAAAAGTAAATCATTATTAACTAAGCGATAGCCATAACTCGCAGGTGGAAGACTGGTATTTTGTGGTGTGTTAGTAGACCATTTATCTCCATCCCAAACCAGCCACTGATTGTTGACGGCAACACCCACCTTTCCATTTTTATCAATGGCAAGACCAACCCCTGGGCTAAGAAAAGGGGCTATTGAAAGATCCTTTACTATATCAGAGGTACTTGCTAAACCATCTATTGCACGTAAAGGTAAACCACCACTAATAAAGTTAGCATTTGCTTTTTTCCAGCTGCTGCCACCATCATCCGATACAGCATAAACGACACGATTTAAACCGGCGACACCATTAGTATTTACAACTACAGTAAAATGCAAGCGGTTAGCACTATCAAATTTAAATTGTGCTTGATAATTTTGAAACCAACCTCCTGGAGGACCTATGCCATTATTTTCCCAAAAAAATACGGGAAAAATATTAACCATGTTGGGTTGGGTATTCACCGGTAAAGATTTACCAATTGCCGCCCATGTTTTAGTGGAGATATCATATTTATAAAGCCCTACAGCTATTTGGCCATTATTGTTAGAGGCTTCAAAAGCATGTACTTGAGAGGAATAATACAGAGTTCCATAATTATCTGTAAAAAATCGCCCCATCATCCATCCTCCGCCAGGAAGGGTTGTTTTTGTATTGACACCACCTGCAAAAGTGAAGCCACCCGAAATATTTTCAGGTTGATTCGATTTCCAATACATCATTCCTTGTTTTTGATAGCGAGCAGGATAGGGAGTAATTACACTGGTGGTAAAGGTGCTGTAATGATGCATATCACCAGTAACATGAATATAACCATTCGAATCAATGCCTAAGGAAAAACGATGATGTGCATCGGCTTGAGCGGCATAGTCTGGGTTTGCATCGATAGGTGCAGTACTGGCTTGACCATTCCTTATTTGGGTAATCCATGGACGAAATTTAGCATCTACCCATACAAAATAAGTACTGTTGTTGTAGTACATTACTGGAGTATAAGGCTCATCCAGGGTGAATCCTATAACAGGTGTAGTATATTCAACAGTGCTAGTAATAATACTAGCTTTTGATACGGCCCAGGAGTTGAAGGAAAACAGCGAGAAAAACAACACAAGAAGGTTAAAGAAAACAGCTGTATAATTTTTTTTATATTCCATTAGATATCCCTATATTATTATTTTGAATAACTCTTTATATCCCTACCCGCGCTATTACTTCAGGTAATTTATTTCCATTGGTAAAATTTAGCGTCTATAGCTATAAAAGAAGTTAAATCCCGTAGCACCCAGATTCCAAGCTGATATTTACTCTGTTTTATATAATCCTATCGCCAGAAAAAACCATCCTAGGATTAAACATGCACCACCTAAAGGCGTTATAATTCCAAGGATCTGTACTTTAGTTAAGATGAGTAGATATAAGCCTCCTGAAAATAGAACAATACCGCTAAGGAAAAACCATCCTGAAAAATATAATATTTGATTTTTAAAATGTAAGAGAATTAATCCCACACTTAATAAAGCAAGGCTATGAATAAATTGATAAAAAATCCCTGTTTTAAATACATCAAGCTGATAGCTGGAGAATTGAGCTTTCAATCCATGAGCGGCAAAGGCTCCTAAGATCGTGGCGATCATTGCTGAGAAAGAAGCCATGATCATAAAACGTTTGGCATGAGTTTTTTCAGTCATTATATTGATTAATCCTTATTCCCTTTCATCATACCATACCTAGAGATATACTGTTTTTTTAAATAGACATTAGCTTATCCTTTAAGAATGTAGTCGTTTTCATAGAATCAACTCTCTTAAGTCGTACTAAGCAGGTTTACGCTAATAGTGCTATTGTAGATAAATTTAAAATCACATATTAAGCATAGGTTTTAGATGAGCAATTTTATTCGCGGGATTTTCTATTTATTCTCAGGCTTTCGTTACTTAGGAACCAACGGTCTTAAACGATTTATTATAGTGCCTATGGTCTTTAATTTAATGTTATTTTTTGGCATTTTTTACTTTACCAAGCATTATATCTTGCCTTATACCTATTATTACCTTAATCAATTACCATCCTGGTTAAGTTTTTTAAGCAGTATTTTTTTCATTATCTTTTTAATTAGCTTTCTTTTATTTTTTCTTTCTATGTTTACTGTTTTTTTGAATGTAATTGCAGCCCCTTTTAATGGCTTACTTGCTGAAAAGACACAAGCCTTACTTTATCACAGCGCTATTCCCTCTCTGCCCTTTAAAACCATTGCTTTAAGAAGTATTAAGCGTCAAGGTCAATTTCTCTATTATTTTTTTCCACGCTTTATAATAGTATGCCTTTTGTTTTTTGTACCTTTTATTCACCCCTTTTATCCTTTTATCTGGTTTATATTTAATGCGTGGATTTTGAGTCTGCAATATCAGGATTTTGTCATGGATAATAATTTAATCGAATTCAATGAAATGCGAGGGCTACTTAAAGATAAAAAAATGCTTACCTTAGGAAGTAGTGGACCCCAAAAATGAGACAGTAGTGTAAAATATAACTATTGGCTCAAGGGGTTTGAAAAATGGCTAAAAAAACGTTCAGTTCGGAATTCAAAGCAAAGGTGGCTATTGAAGCACTAAAAGGT
>CANJQE010000195.1 GCA_947476305.1 Legionellaceae bacterium | reverse complement strand
TAGATTTTGAGGCCCGAAGGGGGATCAAAATCAAGGGGGACCAGGACGGCCAGGGCCGCCGGAGGCATACTTGTCGCCTGTTTTTGTCCCTGCCGGGGACTTGGATGTCCCGGCAGGTTTCTCAAAAACAGGCGACACG
Source organism: Legionellaceae bacterium (assembly GCA_947476305.1). GTDB lineage: Bacteria > Pseudomonadota > Gammaproteobacteria > Legionellales > Legionellaceae > Legionella. The sequence continues at coordinate 5,179 of CANJQE010000195.1, read as the reverse complement.
CTGCATTCCTGATTAAATTTAATCATATATAGCAATTATAGACCATGGTCGTTTTTATTTTTTAGCAACACGATCAGAGGAATGTTATGTAAAACTACAGGCGTATCAAAGAATTTTATCTGCACGTAATCCACGTTTTTTATTTACTTTTTTGTATAGTCCCCTTGGGTTTACCCAGCATGATTCCCTGTCTTTTTTTGAGACTAATGTCTCTTTTGTTCGCAAACCAATCATGTCTCTTTCAAGCTCTCCATAAAGTAAAAACAGGGTAATGATGATTTTGGAATTCATGTCATGTTTAGAGATATCCAAGTTTTTCTTGATGATGATCACACGGATGTTTCTTTTAATTAGAGCATTAACAAGCGAGATATGATTAATTTTTGCGCTATCTTTGGCATGGCTTCTTGGTGGTGGGTAGTGGTCTTGCTTGGGTGGGATTGTTTGTATAGAGTCTGATTATTTCTACTAGGATTGGAAATAGATAATCCACCCTGAAAAACAGAAGTCACCGAATTTAAATGGGTTTTCATAAAGTCAAATTAGGTAATCACTTTAAGTTAGAGTCACGTGATGAAGAATCAGAAGTATTGTCCTTTATTATCCCGGTAGTAAGTGTTAATTGTTTAGAGGATTTTATAAGGATTGCTCAAAATATGAATACTTCAACGGGACGTATTATAGTAGGAGCACTGCCAATATAATTTTATATCTTTGGTCTGATTAATTCTCAAATTAGACTTTAAAGCTATTGTAAGGGCCCGCCTTATTGAACTCAATCTACATTTTTTTAGCGATTATCGTATTTCCAATATCATCTTGTGGCATATATAGATTTTGCTCTCCAAAAACATCACATAGTTCACCGAAATAATGCAATGCTTCTTTATTAGATTGATTGTGACTGGCGACAGCACTAGCATTTCCCCTCCAAACTTTAAAAAAAGCAGTCCCACCTTTTCTTAAAGCTTGGTACGCTAATTTAATATGTTGTTCTCGCTCTGAATTCTTGAGAATAACGTTTAAAACACTATTTGATGTAACGGTATCAACGGGTTTTTTTTTAATTATATTGAGGACATGATAATTATGTTCTTGCGTACGGTTAAAAGGATCATAAACATAATTGTCCACTTTATAGGCGCTAAGAAGATAGTTTGTCACTGTATCGAATTGTCCGCCACCTAAATCCAGATTCCTACTATAGGGATTTAAGGGTAAAGTATCCATAGCACCGAACCCTTCTGTATCATCAATAACCTGGACTACCTTTACTCGTTCTCCGGAATTTCTTGTTTGAATGGTGTCCACTAAACTGTATCTATCAACCGTATTTGTTGCGCCAGAATAATTATTATAAAACATAACCGCATTACTCATTAAAATAAAATATTATGCATAAATTATAGGCGTATTGTTCTAACGTGAGGATGACAGGTTGATTACAAAATTGTTACTTATCTTTAAAAAAAATACAGATTTAGTAATGTAGTCTAATTATTCTTCAATTGAGCGTTGATTTTTGTGGTGATTGAGCAAGAAAACCCCGAAGCTGTTCTTGCTATCTAATTTATTGAGATATTTTTATGAGATTTAAATTTTAAAGAAAAATAGCGCACCGAAGTGCGCAAAATTAAGAAAGGGCTATAATCTGAAAGTTATGAACATTAGCAATAATTCCTTTTTCCCACCCATCTGTAATCAAATCTTCTGCATTATTCTTTAGTCTTTCAGCAACTTTACCAGAAAAATGAGCTTTTTGGCTCTCATGATCTGGAAAGGTATCGAAGATAGCATAAGTATCGTCATTGGCTTTCAATGCAACCCAAAAATAGGTTTTAGATTCTGTAGCGTCAATAACTGTAGCTGCCTCTTGTAAAAATAACTCTACTTCATTATTTTTTCCTGGTTTTGTTTTGAAATAAATTAAATTAGCTACTTTGGAGCTTAAAACTCGCTCTTTATTAAAATTATTTATGGCTATGAGATCAAAATTATTAATATTTTTTACTACACCATTATCCCAGCCATTGGCTACTAACTCGGATGCATTTTCCTTTAATGCATGCGCTACTTGACCAGAAAAATGTTGTTCTCTTCCTTGTTCATTGTAGAAAAAATCAAAAATAGCGAAATTCTTATTTTCCTTTAATCCAAACCAAATTGGTGTTCCTGGTTCAGTTTGACCTACCAGTTGACTTCCTTTTTTTAAAAATTCCTCAAGTTTCGATGCTGTTTCTGCTTTGCTTTCTAGAGAAATGTAGGTCGCTTTTTCAATGCTTGTGGTATCAGTTTTCATAGTTATTACTCTCGTCATGTTGATTGAAGGAGGGAGTTCTTAAGTGAAACCCCAAAGTACTCTCGTTTGACTATCTATTGGTAGGTAGATAGCTTGTGTAAAAAATTTTTATTCAATGCTTCTTATAAATTGTTTTACTATTTCAGCGTAAGAAAAATCATGGTACAAACGCGACATGAGAATGCTTCCTTCTAGTTGAATTAATAAATATTTTGGCAGACTATCCTTTGAATGTAATACGTCACTAGAGTTACTCTCATAGTGCTCCTGTTCGAGGACTTCTTGTATCCATTGTTCAAGAACCTTAAAAAAATAACGTACCTTGTTCATTACTTTTTCAGGTAATGAAAGTACATCCGATGCAAGCATGCCACCTAAACACATTTTCATCTCATCCTGTACTGTTAAAGAGAAGAGTACATCAACTAAATTCAGTAGTTTTTCTTGTAAAGAGAATGAGTTATTTGTTTTAATTTCATTTAATACGATGAACAATCGACTTAGCTGCCATTCAATCACAGCAATAGCAAGATCTTCTTTAGTAGGGTAGTGATAGTGAATACTGGAAGTTTTTATTCCAACTACACCAGCAATATCTTTATAACTAAAAGCGTTATAACCCATTTTTTGGATTAAGCTCTCTGCCGTACTCAATATTTTTTCTTGCATTATTGAAAGTTTCATCAATGTAATTATACCTATCAGTAGATAGGTGTCAAGCGTGTAATTAATAAATTTAAGATAATTCTTGATGATCAAAATAAACATCTTGAAGTATTCGATTTATATTCGTTCCCTTAATAGGCCAACATAAGGTTTTCCAGAAAGTCCATCCTAATGCTCTTACCCAAGTGTTTCTATCTAATGGTAGGGTCTCTCTAAATTTGTCTCGGCTTTTCCCGGAAAAAAGATTCCAAGCTATCGCCAAATCACAAGCAGGATCTCCAATTGCAAGCTGTCCAAAATCAATCACTGCTGTAAGTTGCCCTTTGTGGATTAGAATATTACCAACAGCTAGATCGCCATGAACCCATACGGGTGTAGTTTCCCATAGCGAGGAGAGGGCATCAGCCCAGAGCTGCTCTGCTATTCTTTGTTCTTTTTTATTCTTAATTTTAAGAAGTGCCTCGCAAATTTCAGCGTCGTATGCAGATAGATTGCCACCACGATAAAAATTATGGGGGCCAGCACTAGGCCCACCTGTGGAGTCTATACTTTGCAATTCAGTTAAAAAATGCGCCAAATCTTCGGCAAATTGATTTAAATCGCTAATTTTTTCAACAGAAGCTGATTCACCCTCTATCCAGCGATTAACAGTCCAATTCCATGGATAAAATGCACCAGGGATGCCTAAAGCTAAAGGACTTGTGATCTTACATGTAGTAATGTGTTGCGCTAATTTAGGTAAGCATTGAAATTCTTTTAAAATCTGCGGAGCATATTCTTCTGTACTTGGTAGGCGAATTGTCATCTCATTGCCTAAATGAAAGGTACGGTTGTCCCAACCACTTTTTTCAACAGCTCGAATAGGGAGGTTTTCCCATCTAGGGAATTGTTCGGAAATTAATTTTTTGGCAAGTAGTTCATCAATTATCATTGTAACCCACTAATCATTTTAATCACGTGTTCCATTTAGCTAAGAAGAATATCTTTTATCACATTTAATTAAAAGACTTGGCCTCTTGGGATTCGGTTATAGTTAATATTGTGCTAAGGTTCTTGATGTATAATTGTTCTTAATTTGAACACATCTGGAGTTGTATAATGCCATTAACTGCTTTATTTCCTGAAGATCATGAAAAAATTACGATTAATCAGGGGAGCATAGGCGATTGTTATTTATTGGCTACTTTAGACTGTGTGGCAAACGTTGGTACAGAAGGACGCGAGCGGCTTAAATCTCTGTTCACACAAACAAAAGAGGGGGTCACAGTTCGAATACCTCGCTCTCAAATAAGCGATAATTTAAAACTAAAAATGCTCGAAAAGCGGTATAAATATTCTTATGATCAAAAAAACAAACAAGATGTGTTTTTTATCAATAATGCTCTCTTGGAAGAAATTGATGCAGCAACCTCCATTGGCGCTACAACAAATAGCCTTGCGGTTAAAATCCTAGAACACCTTAGTTCTTATTATTTCGTTAGAAGCTGGACTCGTCATGAAGCTATAACAAGCTTGACAGCTCACTCACTTAGTGAAAATATCCATGGAATGGGCTCCACCTTGTTTGTCAGTCATTTAATCAATGTTGAAACTTCAAAATTAGATATCGATAAAGTCATCAAACTAAAAAGCATTTATCCTAATTTCCCAGTCTATGCTTCGATGAGTTGGGGAGAGGATCACGAAGGGATCACACACGAACGCCATGCCTTAAGGGTGGAGAGCGTTACCAAAACGAGCTCTGACCATCAATTTTCTTTAGTAAATCCATGGCACAATACTACAATTGATGCTCCTCTTAGCAAATCTGTCATTGCCGGAAAAGACCCTTCTTTTTCCATTTTCACCATGTATTCGCATGCAATGAAATTCATAACAAAAATCATTTTAGAGCTGCCTGAGGACGATGCAAAACTCGTTGCCAGAACACCCGATCTATCAAATTTTTTAAAAAAACTTCAAATGCAACAACCCAAATTTGGGAAGAGCGAAAGCATGCGCGCTATAGCTCTTTATAAAGTGATGCCACAAATTTCCTCTATCTATGCGAAATTGAAGAAAGAAGAGAGGCAGCGTGTCGCCTGTTTTTGAGAAACCTGCCGGGACATCCAAGTCCCCGGCAGGGACAAAAACAGGCGACAAGTATGCCTCCGGCGGCCCTGGCCGTCCTGGTCCCCCTTGATTTTGATCCCCCTTCGGGCCTCAAAATCTACG
>CANJQE010000194.1 GCA_947476305.1 Legionellaceae bacterium | reverse complement strand
ATTCTATCGCGAATTCGACCATCCCCTTCATATCGATGGCGTAATTCTAATTCACTTTTCTGCTCTTCACTGATTGGCGTAAATCTCATCCCGACTTTTTACTGCATTTCAAATGATTTTTCCAGTACTTTCAATGGCGATGGGTATATTATAAAACCAATTTAAAATTTAATAAATAAAAAGATCTATATTTGGCCTTTTTGTTGTGTTTTAGTGCGTCTTTTCTATAAAAAAGAAGATCAGGCGCTGAAAAAACACTATGAGAGCAAGTGAACGATGTCTTATCGCTGCTAATATTATGGTTAGCCATTTTCTTAACTGAGCGTATTTCCTGATTCTGTTCTAGGTTCCTCTACCCTTCCTGTAATCTCCGAAATATTCCGTTTATAATTTCTTACTGTAACTTCTGGAGTAGCGGGTTGAGCAGCTTTTAATAATTCACCGAGGTTTTCTTCAGTAAGTAGCTCCACATTAGTCGCCCATTTATTGATATTTTTGCTTGTAAAAAGCTCGGGTGGAATTTTGTCCGCCAAGAGACTTAATTTGCCATGAATCTCATCGCTAATGGCACTTTCTGCTTTTAATTCAGACAATAACTGCATGTTTACTTGTTTAAACAGCTTGGGTATATCCACATCTAAAAGAGTTTGCTTATTGGTTGATTTATTGATTTCTCGATATTCCAAACTTAAATAAGAGGCTACTTTAGTTGCCTCTGCAGGAGTTAAGGTTTTGAAGAAGTCAATAGCTTCGTCCGTATGACAATTAGAAGGTAAATCTCTTACAATTTGTTGAACTTCCGGATTTACGATTTTCTTAAATTGCTCTTCCATTTCAAGGGAGATAATTTCACCAAGTTTAGTTGATTTAAAAGCATAATTCTGTAATTCACAGATATCCTTTAATTGGGCTTTAAATTGTCTAACTTCCTTTTGTAGAGTACTTTCAAATCTATTATGTTCTTGGGATATCTCAGCATCAATTTTATCTAAAATGATTATAGACTCAATTAGGGTATCAAGTACCTTAGCTCTTGATAAAGTCGGATTTTGCAAAAGAATATCAATTTTATTAGCAATGCCTTTTAATTCTGTACATTGTCTTTCACGGCCTTCATTTTTAAATCCTTTCCACCATTGTCTTTTTGCCTCGTAATTATCAACAGTTAATGTTAGACCATCTGCAACTTTGCTCAATTCTACTTCAAGGAGTGGCTTGGAAGAAAATTTGGACCAAGTAATTGCACTGAGGTTTTCATGGTCGACATTTTTACGAGAAAGAAGCCTTAAAAGATCTTTTTGCACAGGCGCAGGAATATCTGTAGAAGTCTTTAATTCGCTTTTAATAGCGGGCCAGTTACGATTCTGAGAAATATAATTTTGCGTTTCAAGTGATAGTAAAGAGTAGTTAGGAGTTCCCGTAGGTGAAGTTTGAGCTAAGTAAGCTACTAATTCTTTAGGTTTATTTTCAGCTAATAATTTTACTACTTGTTGTTTAAATTTTTCTATATTTTCATAACCTTGAGTTACCAGATCATTTTTATGAGCTAAGCGATTAGAGGCTCCACTTTGAAGTTCGGCTGAGTAGCCTGCAAGATCCCCCAAAGGATGTCTACCTTTAGTTTGTCGAGCAAAGAAATCTAGAAAATGACAGCTCATCCTCCCTTGATGAGAGAAAATAGGTCCTTTCTTATTAGTATCAGCAACAAAGAATTCATCAAAATGAGGTGAGGCTTTAATGGTATTAAAATGCTGCGTAAATTGTTCTGTAATCGTTTGTTGTTGCACGCTAGTTAAGGGGGCGCTTAATCCTAGCTCCGCATGGTTGTTATTAATGTACTCATAAATGATGGCTTCAATTGGAGCACCCTCAGCCAAACCTTTTTTTACATTGCTGGCAATTTGACTCGCATGAGGTTCTTTGTCAAAGAACACTCCAAAATTAATGTCTGATAATTTGTGGGTCTTACAATATACATTAGCTTCCGCTAATAAATATTGGACTCTGATGGACATGCTATCGGGACTAGTGGACGTGATATCAGCATTATTAGTCTCACTTATTTCGCTAGCTCCATCATAGAAAATATCAATAGGTTCATTAAATTCCCAAACGGTTGGATCCACAGTGTTAAAGAGAATACTATCAACCCACTCTTTAAGAGCATCGTCTTTATCCATACCCATCATTTCTAAATAGGATATATCAATATCAAGTGCTCGTTCATCGCGGCTTTTCATGACTGATAAATTCCTATCGATCTTTTTGAGCTCTTGTTGAACAAGAATTTTTAAAGCTTGCAACTTTTCTTCACGATCATCACCTTTTAGGTAGTCTGGGTCATTAACCTGAGCTACAACAGTCTCTATAAGTTTATCTCTAAGTGATTTTTTTTTATTGATTGGACTTGGTGTTTTGTCCTCGGGGAAAAATGTGGTGCGCAAACGGTATCCTAATCCCTCAGATATTGGGATTGGACCTGCACTCCAATTTCCATCAGGTCTCTCATATTTAGAAATATTTCTCTTTACACTGAATACAGGATCATCAAAACGAGTAAATTTATCATTATCATAAGGAGACAGTCTTACCGCAAAAGCATTCCCAGCGGAAGCAATTATTTCTCTTACACCAGTAGGTATCTTTGGGATAGTACGAGGGTGATGTAGTTGATCTAAATCTTGGTCGGCGTCATATTGTTCTTTAAGAACTTTAATTAATTGAATATATTGTTCAATTTGTTTTAATCGCTCAACTTTTCCCTTTAGTAGATCAGTGAAAGCAAGAGGTGATATTTTCCTTTGGCTATGGATCGCTTTTATATCTTCTTCCAATTGTCTTTTATATTCACTAAGATGATGCTCGGCCGAATATTTGACTCCTCCATGTGTGCTACCATAAAAAAAACTGGTTAACTCACGTGACGTTTCGCAGGTATTATCCAAGCCTATTTCATCACCACCTACAATAGGTAAAATTATATGAACTTTATTATGTTCATCAACATAAAGGTAGTCACAACGTTCTGGCTCTTTAAATTTAATAATTTCAGGCATTTTGCTCACCTTTATTTGTGTATTACCGTTAAGTATATTATATGGCCAAAATAAAACTAAATAAAGCACAAAGAATTTTAATAAACCCCTATGATTATTATTTTTACTTGTGGATTAAATTTTATAAGGGTACTATTGAAACAATTATACATCATAGCCTTGCTATGGCAAGCCACTTAACTATGGGAGATTTTCATCTAATTTCGAGAATAGTAACGTTACTGTGTTAATTTGTTTGATACATATTTGATGTGTGTGTATAATTGTAACTCACCTTTCTATGGAGACCATTGTGCCTATTTTAGATTCTGATGTATTAAAGGTAGCCGAATATGTTTATAAAGAGAGATTATCTCAGCCTTACAGCGAAGTAGGGGCGGAATGGGACTATAATTACAAGACTCCGACAGCTACCAATGCTCGAGGAGATGGTCACAACTTACAGCGTTTTATCCAAATTGATGGTCACCAACTTCATCGACCTATTCATGGCTTACCTCATACAATGCGTACTTTGATGTACAGTCAATTAATGCATCAATCTGCTCTAAGACAAGACTCATCTCATGTATGTAGAGACGGACGAAGCATAGCGGATTTGAGTGCATTGGACCTTAAAAAATTAAATATAGCTCAATTATTTTTTGTAGCGGGACGAGAAAGTGAAGCTTCTTATGGCACTGCTTATCATCGTTATCACCTATACGGGGCCCAACAATTTGCAGCCTATGCCCGGGAACATCTAAGCCATCTTTATTCAGAAGATGAAATCCGTTTATATTCACGCTGTATAGAAGATAGAGAAGGTGATCACTTTGATCAAACCGCAGAAGGTTATCTCATCCATTTATCACACATGATTGATTTAATGCGCTGTAAAGGTCCTGTAGAAGTATTTATAGGCCATTCACGCGGGATGTCAGGTATAGTGCCCACTTTAATTAACTTGTTTGGTAAACAAGATGGACTTGATATCATGCATTATGCCAGAGCTTTATTTGCAGCTACTGGGGAAGGTGTCCCCTATGTTGATTCTACTGAATGGCCTCATTTAGGAATTGAATCAGATAGAGTAGAACAGGCTCTTAGTATCGTTGGTTCTATTCGTGTTGGTGGCCATGAGGCCGATCCTAAAAAAACGGCACAAGCTGGGTTTTCTGTAGAGGGTTGTTATGGAGCTTTAAGTAGCGTTCCTACACCTCCTTGGTTTGGTAGAGTACGAAAAACAAAAGACGTTGTTGAGGAAAAATCTTCAGCTACATCTTCACTTGCCGCCTCTGCAGCTGCTTCTACAGAGAGTGGATCTGTGTTTGAAAGTATTTTGAATCATATGTTTTTCAAACAACCGGAAGTACCAGCGCCTAAGCTAACAGACACGAGTACTAATAAACCTTCGAATGGATGAGGGTAAGTTTTAGAAATGTACTTTGTTTAAGAATAAAGACAAATGAAATGTTGTTGATTAGGTTGAGTTATTTTGCATAATTAAGCGGAATAGTTACTACAAAATACGCAACAAGAATGATCGTTTAATACTAGGAAATAGGGTCTAGCTTAGACCCTATACAACCCTAGTCACCCAATTTCTTTTGCAATCTTTTTTTGTTTGAAAGTAAGATCTTTATTTCGCTTATTTAAGGAATTGCTTACAATGATGAGCAATCATCCATTCTTCATCAGTAGGAATGGCGTATATATCTACTCTACTGTTTTTATCGCTAATCAGCACTTGATTTGCCTTGTTAGCAAGTGAATCAATGCTTAACCCCAGCCATTTATTATTGTGACAGACGGATTCGCGTATGGGCCAGGCGTGCTCTCCAATACCACCAGTAAATATAAGGATATCCAAACCATCCAGTACTGCAGTGAGGGCCCCTAATTCTTTGCGAATGTTATAAACAAATAAATCAAGCGCTCTTTGCGCCGATGGATTATCACTTTCTAGTAAGTCTTTGACGTTTGAAGTAATACCAGAAACACCTAATAAACCGGATTGTTTGTAAAGTACATTTTCCAGTTCTTTAGGAGATAGTTTTTTAAATTCCAATAGATATAGGAGTACACCAGGATCTAAACTACCACAGCGTGTTCCCATCATTAAACCATCTAATGCCGTAAAACCCATGGTACTGCCGATGTTCCGCGGCTAATTTGAAGTAATTTTCAATTAAAAGGCTCTGAAAGCCCCCATTGAGTTCAAATCAAGACAAAGATCAATCGATAACAAGAGATAGATCAAATCAATCAACGTGGTAATACCGTATGCTAACGCGCATGTTT